>CAIJIZ010000035.1 GCA_903820735.1 uncultured Pirellula sp. | reverse complement strand
CGTATTCAGGATCGTCGATTGAGTGAAGAAACACGACGATGGTGGGAGTCTCAGCGACTGCACGGGTTGTGTCATGCGTTCCGCCAAGAATGCGAGGGGCAGGAATTAAAATACCTATCTGAACGACTAAAAACTTCCGGAGGGATCGCAAAGGTCAAACGATTGCTCGCTAACGCTTTGCCGGGAGAATACAGGATCGCCTCATGATCCGCATCAAAATAGCGCAACTTCAAAACTGACGCGTCGGGTTACCATTTCATGGCCAAAGGCCACCGCAACATCAACGGTAACCCGAACCGTCAGGGAGGCGATTGCAGTACACGCTCCATCGCCCATAAGAAATCCACCATCACTCCTCTACCGCCTCGCTGGCGTATCGAGGAACTGCCAGTACTCTACGACTGCACGGTTGCGGGGCTTTGGTCGTCGAACGCATGGCGATGTCCGCGATGCATCCACAATCCAAGGCCTGGGTTTCGCACGAAGTAATATTCTTCGCCATCAGCAGTGCGATGCCACCCGTCGGTCAGGCCTTCGATTCGGTAGCGTTCCATCGCGGCTCGCCAATCGCCGTACCCATAGCAGACTCCTTCAATCTCCTCCTTGCTCAATCCGCCAGGACAGTACTCCACGTGGAATCGATTCTCGGGGGAGCCGTGGATCAAATGGGCTGCGATCGATAAGTTTTTGCCAAGGGATTCATTGGTGCGGGTGCGTTCGAGAATCTCTTCGGTCGTTCGATAACCATGTTCTCGAATCAATGCGTCCCCTTCATCGTGCTCACCGAACCGATGGACCCCAGGTGCCACCACCACAATCGTACCTTGATCGGCCACCGCCATTCGTGTGCGATAGATGGCTTTATTGCCCACCCACGTCTTCTTGTACTTGTTTGGATCCATCCATACAACAATTTTGTTCGGAGCGCGATCGAGTCGGAAGCAGTTTACTTTTGCCGAAAGCTCACCTGCTCGGAAAAATACGGAATGGTCATCACCGATGAACAGTCCTCGGACGACCGGACCTGCATGGTCGGTCGACTCTACGACGGTCAGAACATACAAGATTGGATAGGGGGTAAGAAACATCTCCGCGCCACGATTGAGAATCCTGCGCAAAGGATTGTCACAGCGACCCATGATTCGCTCGCATCCGAAGAGCGCGCTCAAGTAATGACTATCGTCGATTCCTTCGCTGCCACCCGTTCCGACAAAAATATTCTTCGTGTAGTTCGCCATCCCGATGACCTCATGTGGTACCACTTGGCCAATCGATAAAATCAGATCGTGTCCACCTTGGGAAATAATTCGATTGACTTGGGCAGGCCAAGGCTTCTTATAAATACCTTCGGTCGCTTGTTCGACAAACGCTTCATCGACCATCCCAAGGGTATCGACATCGGATTTGAATCGGTGAACTCGGATCAAATCACGGGGCAAGTCGCCGAACATTTTTTGAAGTTCCGGCTCTTTCATCGCTTCGTGTGTACCAAGTGCCGGCATGACGTCGGTGAGTCGATCACCAAGCAATTGATGGGCTGCTCGCGTAATGGGGCCAGCTTGAGAATCCATCCGCGTATGATCGGGAGGGATAGCTAGGACTTTCGACGGCGCTTGGACCCCGCGCGCTTTGCAATAAGCATCGATCGAGACTTGCAAGCCCCTAAGGAAGTCGTCCATGCCCAGGGAATGCGTTGAGCTACCTTCTGAAAAATAAATTGTCATATTTGTGTGCTTAGTCGTAAATCGATTGGAACGGAGAGGTTATTGAGCAAGTGTGTCGCTGTGAGAAGTTGGGACGGGAGCGACGATCTCGATGAGTTCGATCGCAGGTTCTCGATTGCAATAGATCAATGCGGTTCGGCCATAGGTCAGCGATTCGATCGGACAATCAAACATTGTCGATAAAGCTTGACCGGTCCAAACGCGAAACATGTCGATGCATTCGACTTCGCGCAATACAGCATGTTCGATTAAGACTCTTCCAAGCGGTTTCGCTTCGGAGAGTATCTCTTGTTTGGCTCCGTCGGGGACGACGGATAAATCGAGTCGCACGATTCCATATTGCACCACTTTTGAATCGCGTTGCGTCGACAAAAGAATTTCGCGGCAATAGTGATTGCCGATTGTGTAGGATCGCAAGACCTTCACGTCGAGTTTGTCGCGATAAAAATCTTCGACGGTGACCGTCATGTGCGATGAATGAGCGAGCAACCGTTGGTAAGCGATCGGTGCTTCTTTGGATTCGATCCGAACGAAGCGAGCGAACTGACTGCTCTCTGTATAAAAGAGTGACAACAAGGTTCCGAACGAAACTTGCGCGACGCGTTCGGCGGCTCGTTCTTGCGGTTCTTCAAAGTTCCCCATGCAATGTCTCTCTTCACGCGTTTTCTTCCAACGCTTGCTTCACACACTCTTGGCTACAAATGATCGCGAAACGTGTGTTGTCTGTTTTCCCATTCTCAAGTCAACGGAATCCGCAGTCCATCGTAAGCTAGGGCTACGTGTTCTGGAAGTTCTCGCCAAAAGCTTGTGTAGTCCAACTCATGCGACAGGTGAGTCAAATACGCTTGCTTAGGCCCGAGTTCCTCGATGATGTCCAATGCTTCACCCACGGAGAAATGAGTCGGATGCGGGCTTAAACGCAACGCGTCCAAGACAAGTACGTCGAGTCCTCGAAGCAATTCCTTACTCGATGGCTCAATGCAATTTGTGTCGGTGCAGTAAGCGACATTACCGATTCGATATCCAAAAACGCGGCAGTGAGGTCCGTGAATCAAGGGTACAGGTGTTAAGGTTGCACCTAGAATTTCAAGTGGTTGCTCGTCGATACGCTGTAATTGCATCTTGGGAACTGCGCCGGGATGCGTCTCTTGCCGATCGCTAAATGCATAGTCAAAGATCTTTCGAATTCTGCCTTCGACGATCTGCGTGGCGTAGATCGGGATCGGATGGCCGAGCATGAAAGGAAAAAGCCGGACGTCATCAAGACCGTGCAAGTGGTCTGCATGTTCATGGGTGTACAAGACGGCGTGCACCAAGCCGATCTGTTCCCGCAGAAGTTGCATCCGCAGTTCCGGCGGGGTATCGATGAGCAAGTTCCCTTGGGGTAGCCCGAGTATTGCACTGGATCGCGTTCGTTGATTTCGCGGATGCCCCCCTGTGCAAACATCGCACGAGCACCCGATGCATGGGACTCCTACACTCGTCCCTGTGCCGAGCAAAACCATAGAACCACGAATGTCACAAGATTGGGTCATAACTGGTGATTATCGTATCTTTCTGTGCGACATGCTAGACGTACCATTCGACGTAAGCACGGGAGCGACTGTCTAATTTGCGTAGATCATCGACTCTGAATCGGCATCCGTTGGCATCCACGAAGTGGACTGTCCAAGCGCTTACTCGACGTACATCTTCCTCGGCATTGAGCACAAACCTTGTTCGTCCGTGATTGGTATCAACGTCCCATTCGCAAGGTTCTTGCGTCCCCGAAACCCAATGGACTTTGGAAATCTGAGGAACAAATTCGCGAAGTTCCAATTCTTGTTCAATCCAAGATCGCTCCTGGGGATCGAGCTCATCGAGGTTTTTCATACATACAAGTTCGACACCGTCTTTCGACAGGATAGAAACCCATTCGCGTGGTGTTAGGACGGGATAGAGTGGTACGACCGAGACATCGGTGTATTCCTGACCTTGGGCGTCATGCAACCGTAAATGGTTCCATGGGTCGCGATCGAGACGAAAGCACCATCGGCCCTTCGCGTCTCGCAAATGAACGCTTCTTGCAAACTCGGCGCCGACACCTAACTCCCCTGCTGACCCATTGACTTGACTCATAGCGACTTCCAACTCTCTGGGTGTTTGAAACTTATTTCGGTGGAATTTGTGAGCGAATAGCTAACACGTTTTCATGGGGTATTGTCCAGCGACTGTCTCGTACATCGAGGACAATCCAATGTGGACTGCTGAGAATGAGTTTGCCCGTCAAGGAGACTTCGGCCCCATTGGTGACATCAACCGATAGCGAGGACGGGATGTCGGAAGCTTGCCCTAGCGCATCATGGCGAATGAACACAGTGACGCTCTGTCCGTGGAGTTTCGCAAGGACACCGTCTGATGTGCGTGGGGCATCACAGCCAACACATAGCGTTCCGAGCAATAGGGCGAACAGAGCTACAATCGTCGATCGATAGATAATGCTTGAACCTCTATAGACTCGCATCGGCTTTGCCGTCCGCTTGACGATACAATTCCGTTGGGATGAGTAGTTCGGCAGGTACTTCTTCACCATCGAGGTACTTCAGAATAGCTGCGACGGTTTCCTCTCCGATGCGGACTGGGAACTGTATGGGGTCAGCATAAATCTTGCCGTCTCGAATCGCTCGCTTACCATCGATTTGCCCATCGAATCCGACAATCTTGATTTTGTCGACCATGCCTGCGTTCTCCAATGCTGCATAACACCCAAGAGCGGATGGATCGTTGATGGCGAATATACCGTTCAAATTGGGGTGACTTTGCAGTAAGTCTTGCGTTGATTTGTAGCTCTTATCTTTAGCTCCATCGCCTGGCAGAACGCCGACGATTTCGATCGATACTCCCTTTTCTTTGGCTTGTTGTTCTAGTTCATCGCGGAATCCTTTGGTGCGAAGCATTACACTCTCGACTTGAGGGAAGTCCAAGATGGCAACTTTGCCTTGACCGCCGAGGGCTTCGATCATGGCTACTGCTGCTTGTCTGCCGCCGCTGTAATTATCGGTTGCCACGTGGGTAATCACTTTGGCTCCCGAAGCGATTGAAGCTATATCAGCCGTGAAGACAGGGATTCCAGCCGCATTGGCTTCTTGAATCGCAGTCCCTACGGCACGGCTGTCGCAAGGAGTGAGGATAATGGCTGATACTTTTTGAACGATAAAGTCTTTGACTTGGTTCTGCTGTTTGTTCGGATCGTTGTCACCACTGACGCTGATAACTTCATATCCAGCTTTAGCCGCCGCTCCCTTCACAGCATCGGATATCTCAATAAAGAATGGGTTTGCACTCGTTAGGATCGAAATGCCAATCCGCTTTCCTTCTCCTTTCGGAGTTACCTTTTTCTCAGATGCCTTATCGCTCGAAGATGATGCATTACCTCCCTGAGGTTTTGACTCCGAGCAGCCGATCAAGCTTGAGCCCATCGCTAAGAACAGCGACGCAAGGAACCATGCTCCGGCTGATCGCCAAAGGTGATCAACTCGTTCCGAGCGGGGCGAGGTACGTGTCGTCATTGCATATTCTCCGATAAGTCTGTTGGAAGTCCGAATGGGCCGTAGCTGCAAAGCTAGTTCTTATTCTTTCCTTTACGCTGCTCGGACCGTGGTGGACGAGCTCTCTCCGGTGGACGGTTTCCTGATTTCGTTCCTTTGGGCGTATCTCCGGTTTCACTTGAGCCTTGTTTCTTTTTGAAGAACGGCTCGAACAGTTCTGCAAAAGTCTCAGGTGGCTTGGTGTTTTTCAGCTTGGGTTTGTCGGCTTTGTTTGCAGATGGCAAGGCAGGGCGTTGGCCTGGGCTGGTATTGGCAACAGCGGAGAGGATCTCGTTGACTGTTCCTTCTGGCAAAGCTTCGAACTCCGCTTTGGGGGTGTATTTTTTGATCAAGAAACGTTCGATCAAGGACCAGGTTGAGGAGGTGATGAAGTAGATGCACAAACCGGCGGGAACTCGGAAGAAAAGGACCCCCATGAAGATGGTCATGATCATCATCATCTGCTGAGCTGTGCGAGTCTGCTCATCGGTTGCTTTGGGCATCAAGATCTTCTGCTGGATGATAAACAGCGAGATCGTGATAAGTGGCAAGATGTTTAAATAAGGGCCGAACCATCCCGATCCACGGCCTGCGATGAAGTCAGGCATCCAGCTGTGCCAATCGAGCATCATGTCTGGACCCGCGAGATTCGAGCACCATTCGATGCCTGGAATCAGCGGCTGCTGACGCAGTGCGACGTCCACCGAGACGCAACGGTACAACCCGATGACGATGGGCAATTGAATCATTGCGGGCAAGCAACCAGCGAGCTGATTGATCCCAGCTTTCTTGAGCAACAGTTGCTGCGCTGCCATCATTTTCGTCGGCTCTTCCTTCAAAGCCTCCTTGAGCTTGCTCATCTCCGGTTGGATCGATTGCATCTTTTGTGCATTGACTGCCATTCGCCGCGATACCGGGAACATCAATGATCGGACCATGACGGTCAACATGACGATGGCTAAACCATAATTCCCCACGACGTAATAGAAGAAGTGAAGGATGAGGCCAAGTTTCACGGCGAAGAATCCGAAGATGTCCCAGCCGTATTCGATCGCTTCTTCCATGCCGTAAGCAGCTAACAACTCCGGTGATTTCGGACCTGCGAAAATCTGGTAGTCAGCAGAATACTCTTCGTTCGGTGCCAAGGTCTTCGATGGTGTGACGAACCAAAATTCGGTGTTGTAAGCTTGTTGGCGATTGCGGTCGAATCCCGAGGCGTCTTGAAGTTTGTCATTGAGCACCTTGGCTTTGGCTTTTTGCAAGTCTTGCATCGACGAAGGCGAACCTTCGGCTGGAAGCATCGCCGCTGTGAAGACCTGGGTGTCCAAGCCGACGTAGGCCAAGTCCCGTTTGCTTTGGACGTCTTGTGGGCCAAACAAAGGGAAGTCAGGATCGGTCGGATTCTTCTTGGCGTGATCTACCAGCGCGCGAGTCATCGAAATCGAGTAGTTCTTTTGCTTGTCTCCCACGATCACATCCCGAGCACCGGGCGCCGAGAAGAAGTGAGGGGATAGCTTGGTCGGATACCACCAACCTTCCAGCGAGATGCCGTTGAGTCCCTCTTGTCGTAATGCGATCTCGTGAGGTTTCTCATCAAGGTTGCGTACGATCGTGGACATCTCCATGTGGTATCGGTAGTCGTCGGCGGTAACCAGTTTGGTATCAGAGCCCTTGCCCTTCTTCAACCGATACTGCTTGACCAGCTCAAGGTTCGCATCGATTCCGGCGAGTTTGAGTCGTTCGGTTAGCGGCAATCGGAACTCTACACCCATACCTCCATCTACTTGCAACGGACTCGCTTGCCAGTTGGCATCAAGGGTCCCTTCCAGACCCGCGATCACCCTCTCGCTCTCAAAGAGCTCTTTGCCGTCGATCTTGGCAAACGTTAAACCGCACGATCCTTTAGGAGTATTTCCAATGACCTGTTCTTTGACGAAGTCATCTTCTGCTCGCAAGATTGCTGCAGGTTCTTCGGTCAGCTTCGCGATGAATGTCTTCGGTGTCCCTGGTGCAGCAGCTCGTTCGACTTCTAAACGCAATTCATCGCCCGGTTTCAAACTGTTGAGGGTTTTGGTTAACTGATAAAGAGTCGCGGGGCCATCTAGTCCTTCCCAGTTGACTAGTACATCTCCAGGTTGAAGACCTGTGAGTTGCTCTTGCTGACAGATCGCGGACGCGGCTGCAGATCCCCCGGGTACACTATTGATAATCACCCCGCCCCCGGAACGTTCCTCCGGTGCGAGGTACCCCAAATATCCACCGATGTTCTTGGTGTGCAACGATCGGAAATTGAAGTGACCGGGTTGCTTCTGCTCGACGAGTTCGACTCGTTCGATCATCGCTCCTCGGTTATCCAACGTTACGAGAAAGCGATATCCATCGGTCGGATCCATCGTGCCCAAGGTCCATCGCTGGCGCGGCGGCTCCGACGGGATGGTCAATCCGGGATTCTCCTCGGCGATCTTTGCAGCGAGCTGTTTCGTCTCTTCCTGTCGCTTCGTTTGCAGAACTTGCAACTCTTGTTGCTTCTTCTGCTCGGCAAGCTCCTGCAAGGACTGCTGCTGTCGCATGCTGGAGATAAAGAAATAGATTGCTAAGCCCAGGAGGAGCCAAGCAAGAAAACGATTGTTACGTTCCACTCGATGTGTTTCCGATATCGCAGGAGAAAAAACTCTTGGAGGTCTGTAAACCTAGGAATTGTCAGCCCCGTCGCGCAATTTGCCTAGTGCAATTATGAATCCAGATCCCGGCGGCTTCAAACGCGCAACCTCTTATAAATTCATAATTTATGGCAATTTCAACGGTTGGGAAACCAATTGCCGCTCGTTAACTTCCTCTCAGTCGGCACAACAGTTGCAATCCGTAGAATCCTCAGAATCCCTCAACTCGCCGCGTCTGTGCTTCCGATAGACCCCATACATCCGATTGTCACAGAGAAGGAGCGGAGTGGCTCCTTCGATTTGCAAGCCGTATTCGATGCTGGGGGTTAGGTTATGTTCTTGTCGAAAATCCAACGCACAAAAACCCGTAAAAGAGCCTTTTTGTTGGCAAGCTTGTCCTTGGGAACCACCCTCGTCGCTTCGTCTTTCGACCTCGCTTCGGCGCACGATTGGAATCGCAACGCTCCCATGCGAGCCCTCGGAATCCAACCGAAATCGGCTCCATTAGCTTTACCCGCACCGATTTCCTTGCCTGCCCCAAGCCCGCTAGCGGCACCAGCGCCGGCAACAGCACCGACTCAGGTTCCTTTAGAGCTTCAAGCACCGCTGGCACTTCAAGTACCGCTGGCAGCTCCAGCCCCACTTGAGACGAACGCTTCGATTCCAAACATCGCAGAGCTTCCTGCGCCGAAGTCCTTCCCGACGCCAGCTGCACCTCTTGAGCCGATTCGCTTGGCGTCCGCCGGGGAAGAAAGCCCAACATCGGTTATCAATGCAGTGGCTACCAGCGCCGAACGCCAACCAAGTTTGGTAAAAGTGCCCGCGATGAAGGTTGCTACTCCTGTCGCGCAGAAACAAACTCCTCAAGACCTCGAAACTTCACGCAGCATCGGTGCCAAAGTCCGCTTGAGCGCAGGCAGCTTTGTTTCCAGCGATTCGATTGCATCGGGCATCGCAAGTCTTCCATCGCAGACTAATTCGTCAAACCTGAAAGTCACTCGCTCTGGGGATATTACTGCAGAGACCCCAGTTAAGCTCAGTTTCAGTTCCGATCAAGTCGTCGCGGTCCCGGCATTTCCTAGTTCTAACAGCCCTTACGCACAAACCGGTATCGAGATACCTGTTCGGGTCGACAATACAGTCGATGCGATGGCGATTAATCTTGCACAAGCCATTGGTTCTACAACAGCACCCAAGATCGTGCCGTTGCCAAGCTTAGAACTAGCACAAGGCACCGATGCGGTCGCTGCTGAATCCCCATCGAGTTTGCCTTCACAAGAAACATCTAATGGAGCAAACGACAGCGCCGTCGGCAATACCGTAAGCAATACCGTCGACAACACCGTTAGCAATTCCACCGACGCAAACGATGGTGCTCAATCGGGAAGTGGCGAAGCGAAGGTGACGGCTGATCTAGTGCCGCCAAGCCCACCGCAATTGGAGTCTCTTCCAAGCGTTCCTGCTTCCCTACCGAGTGCGTCAGGAATAATCGCACCGCCAACCAATGCAGTTGCAAAAGGTCCGCTTGCAGTAAGCATTCCAGCTCCGACTTTGCCGGCCGTCGTGGTGAATGTTCCAATCGCATCCATTACGCCACCTTCAAGCGATCCAACGGCTAGCAATCTGACGGCAAGCGATTTAACGGCAAGCGAGCCAACGCTGAGCGAACCAAGGGTGAAGGCTCCTGTGAATGTTCCTGTGGATGCGGTCAAAACCGTTCAACCTGCAACAAGTACAATTCAACCTGCAACAAATACCGTGATCGCCGCTCCGATCATGACTTCGCTTCCATCCGTTGCACCTAAGGTTGATGCGGAATCCCAAGCGGCACAAGGATCCCAAGTGAGAGATTCGGGTATCGAGATGACCACCGGGCCCCTTGTGATGACATCGGGTAGCTCGCAAAACGATGTTGATCGCGCCGAGAAGATGCAGATCGAAAGCCAATCGATGCGTGCTTTGCACGTCAAAGGTAGCATCTCGAAAATACACATCGTCGACGGCTCGGTATGCCGCGTAGTCGCGAACGGCAGCCGACTGTTTCTCGTCGGAGACCAACCAGGTGAGACCGTCGTAGAAGTCACTTCAGATAGAAGCAGTAAGCCTACCTACGTGAAAGTCAGTGTGGTGAAGCCTTGGCAAGTTGCCAGCAAGTCCAGTGTTGGCGTTGATGAGATCCAAGGGGTGATAAGTCACTTGGTTCCCGACGCCGAAATCGAAGTCAAACCGCAAGCCGACGGAACATTGATCGTGAAGGGGATGGTCGATTCCAACGACCAAGCTCGAAAGATCATCGGATCGATCCGCAAGATGGTGCTCGTTCCGGTCGTCGATGCTTTGGAAGTCCGGTAAGTCGGCTTTCCAGTTTGGACTCGCCAGCAGTGACTTGCACAATCGCATCCATCGATAGTGATACATCGCCAGGT
>CAIJIZ010000034.1 GCA_903820735.1 uncultured Pirellula sp. | reverse complement strand
TTCCTCGGTGTCCTGCAACACGAAGTCAAATACAACGGCGCTGATATCACCTGCGAAGAAGTCGAACCAATCCTCGTTTCAAGTGATCCAAACTTCCGCCCAAGCGACGTTGAAGTCGGTGGCGATGGAGCCCTGTATGTTGCCGACTGGCAAAATGCCATCATCGGACACATGCAACACAACATGCGAGACCCAAATCGCGATGATCAACACGGCCGTATCTACCGTGTCATGCCCGAAGGAAAAGACCCGGTAAATCCAGCCAAACTTCGCGGCAAACCCATCGCTGATGTACTCGCTGCTTTCCTAGCAAAAGACAACGGCACCCGCTACCGCGCCCGACTTGAACTCTCTAGCCGAAAAGCTCAAGACGTTGTCGACGCTCTGAACGCTTGGACCAAATCGCTCGATCCATCTAACCCCTCGCACGCTCAAGCCCTCCTCGAAGGCCTCTGGGTTCTCGAAGAACACCGCAAACCTGACCTGAACTGGGTCGCGAAAACCTTCAAAGCCGCCGAACCCCGCGTTCGTGCTGCCGCGATCCGATCTCTCGGCCATTGGGCCGGACGATCCGACAACTGGGAACCTATCCTACTCGCCGCAGCCAAAGACGAATCCCCTCTTGTCCGCGCCGAAGCTGTAAAAACCGCCGTAGAATTCGACGGCTATGCCGCCATCGAAGCGATCTTCGAAGTCGCCCTGCGTCCTACCGACCCAGAACTCGACAACGTGATCCGCTACGCAAAACAACGCGCGAAAATCGATCAAGGACTCCAAAACGCAATCGCGGATAATAAGTCGATCTCCGAAGCCGCGATGGAGTACGCACTGAAAAACGCTGCTCCTGAATCCCTCTTGAAATTACCAAAATCCGAACGAGTCTTCCAAGCAATCCTCGATCGCTCAAAAGCATCGACGCAATCCCTCCGCGAAGCCCTTAAAGGCCTCTCCGAACTTCGCAAAGAAAGCTCCGTTCCAACAATCCTCAAACTCGTCAATGACCGAGATAACGCCGGTCAAACCGATGCTCTCCAAGGTCTTAAGGAACTGCTCCTCGAACAACCAAACGGCGAACTTCGCAAACTTCGAGGTGCACTGCAAAATCTTGCAACCAAAGCCAAGCAACCTGAATCGCGTCAACTCGGTTACGCAGCTTGGATCACCGCCGAAGGAAACGGTGATGCCGCTTTCGCGACAGCTTCCGCTACCAAAGAATCTCTCCGAGATCTGCTCAACGCTATCCCAGGCATCAGCAGTCCCGAACTGAAACAAAACCTATTCCCATCGGCTCGCTCCCTGATGTTTGAACTTCCAAACGCCTTAGGACAAGAACCCAACGCAGCGAACCTTCAACAACCTGGGATCCTAGTTGACTATTTCTATCCAGCTCGAGGTAACGTCGCTGCTGAAACACTCGCTGAAATGAAACCAGCCGAAAGTGGAATCGTTCCTCAAATCGTAATGAACGTCCCACAACGAAAACAAGCGGATAACTTCGCACTGCGGTTCACCGGTAATGTTCTCATTCCGAAACCAGGCAAGTACACGTTCTACGTCGCATCCGACGACGGATCACGTATCTACCTCGATGACAAACTCCTCGTCAACAACGATCGACTACAAGGTATGACCGAACAATCGGCTTCCGCCGATCTGACCGCCGGTCCCCATAAACTGATGGTCTGCTACTTCGATAACGGTGGTGGAGACGGACTAAGCGTCGCGTGGAGCGGCCCCGATTTGCAAAAACAACCTATCGCAACGGAAAACCTCAGCGTCGGTGGAGCAGGAGATACTTTGCACGACCTTGCCGTCCGCGCCGTTAACTCAATCCCCGGTTTCAACAACGAGAAATTTGTCGATCTGACCAAACTGATCAAATCCGATCGACAACGATCCACCGCTATCTCGGCCCTGAGATCTCTACCTGATTCAAGCTGGGATTCCAAGGAACTTCCAAGCCTCGTTGATAACCTAGTGGGGTACCTAAGCAGCATCCCTGCAAAACTCCGTACCAGCGGATCAGCGGTAGAAGCCACGGAATTGGTGAAAGCTCTCGCAGCGAAACTACCCGCCGATCTCGCGAAAGCCGTCGGCGAACGATTGCAAAATCTCGACGTGCGAACCATCGCTGTAGGTACAGTAGTCGAACGTATGATCTACGATAAAGAACGCATCGTTCTCGAAGCGGGCAAGCCAGTTGAATTCCGTTTCTCAAACACCGATAACATGCCCCATAACTTCGTTATCGTTCAACCAGGTGCTCTTGAAGACGTCGGCCTCAAAGCCGAAGCTAGCGCTCAAGACGCTGATGCACGCGAACGAAACTTCGTTCCAAAGTCCGACAAAATTCTCGCAGCAAGCAAATTGCTTGGCCCCGGTGAATCCCAAGCGATCAGCTTCGATGTGCCTAAAGAACCAGGCATGTATCCATACGTTTGTACCTACCCAGGTCACTGGAGAAGGATGTTCGGTGTCTTGGTGGTCGTTGCCAATATCGAACAATACAACAGCGATCCAACTGCCTACCTAGCAGCAAATCCACTCGAAATCCGCGACGAACTCCTCAACACCGTCGGTAGAAATACTGAATGGAAAATGGACGATCTAACCGCCGAACTCGATGGACTCAAACACGGTCGCTCGTACGAAGTAGGAAAAAGCCTTTTTGCCGCCGCAAGCTGCATCGGATGCCACAAAATCGGAGGCGAAGGTAAAGAATTCGGACCCGACCTGAGCAAACTCGACGATAAAAAGATGAATGCTCAATACGTGCTGAAGTCAATCCTTCATCCTTCTGATGACATCGAAGATAAGTATCGCGCAAGAATCTTCCAAATGGATTCCGATGCAATCATCACCGGAATGCTCATCGAAGAAACCGACGATGTCGTCAAAGTAATGGTAGACCCTCTCGCAAAGGGGGAACCTACTATCCTCGAAAAAGACGAGATCGTCGGTCAAAAGGTGTCCGCCGTTTCCACCATGCCTCAAGGTCTATTGAATAAATTGACCAAGGAAGAGATCCTCGATCTACTCGCCTACGTGATGGCAAAGGGTGATAAGAATCATCCAGCCTTCCAAGGACATGACCACGGCGATCACTAAGTCGCGTTCCCCGGAATTTTAGTGACTAAAGTTTCGCGTTCTTCCGAAATCATACTGGCCCTTGCACCCGCTCGGGCCAGTAACACACCCAGCCCCCCCTATCCCTTATCCCTTATCCCTTATCCCTTATCCCTTATCCCTTATCTCTGTGCCTCTGTGCCTCTGTGTTTCCCCTTCCCTTCCCCCTTCTGTTTCCCCCTCTGTTTCCCCCCCGCCGAACAGCACACTAAATGAAACCTGGATTGCAAATCGGTAGTATCGGCGAATTGTTTTGGACCGTTGACCCCACCATGGTCATCACCCTCGGCGGTGACCCAAGAGCAACTGTATTTTCCACCCCGAATATGATCATGCTCATGGAGCGAGCAGCAAGGGAAGCCCTCCGCCCGTTTCTTGAACCCGGCGAAGAATCAGTCGGTACCGATGTGAATATCCAACACGTATCAGGTGCAGGAATTGGGGCCGGCGTACGTGGCGAAGCCCGCGTGCGTGAAATCGATGGGAAACGAATCCACTTCGATATTTCCGCTTGGTGCGCAGAACGTCAACTCGGATTCGGAACACATACGCGTGCACTGGTGAAACTCGACCGACTCATCGAAAATCTAGATAAATTAACCCGAGAGCCAAACACTTCTACATCACCTCCGAACTCTATTGCGGGTCCATCCATCATGCGTATCGCTCCGTTTACAGGTGGTTTACCAAGGTTTCAAACGCTAGAAGTCGAACTCAAAGGCCCCATCGCAACCGTCAGCCTCAATCGTCCCAAGTCCCTCAATGCAGTCAACGCAGAGATGACCTCCGACCTTGAAAAACTTGTCGCTTGGTTATTAGGACATCCCGACCTGGTTCGAATCGTTTTGCTTCGTGGCAACGGCGAAGCTTTCTGCGCTGGAGATGATGTCAAGGAGCTTCCTGGCTTCAACCCTGAGTTCGCTCGCGAACTGAGCTATCGCCAAGCCGAGATGTACCTTGCTTGGGAACAGCTACCGCAAATCGTGATCGCATTGGTGCACGGGGACGCGATGGGTGGCGGTTGCGTAGCAGCATACTCCACCGATTTCCGAATCGCTTCTCATGACGCCCGATTTGCCATGCCAGAAATCAAACTCGGTTGGCCACCTGGATACGGAATCGCTCAATTGACCGCCTTGGTCGGAAAAGCTCGCGCGCTGGAATTGTGCTTGCTCGGCGAACCGATCCCCGCGCAGAAAGCTCTCGAATGGGGATTGGTCCACGAGCTGGCTCCGAGAAGCCAATTACAAGCGCGCGGAATGCAACTTGCAGAACGTCTCCTTCGTATGCCTGTCGACGCATTGCGTGCCACGAAACGATTAGTCCATTTAGACGAAGGCTCACAGCCGAAAGTTGCTTACCGCGCAGATACCGACGCTTATATTCGCTGCCTACAACTCGACGATGCAAAGGAAGGTATACGCGCTTTTGTTGAAAAACGCCCTGCGATTTTCCCTTCGACCAAACGATCGTAATCTCGACCATGCCCAGTCGCTTGTCCCCAATCGCCCGCATCCACGCTCTTCGATTAATTTCGTTATGCAAGGCCGACGACATTTGGTCGATCGATGATTGCACGAATTCTCGCGTCCCGATCGATTGGATCAATGCATTTCGTGAAACTTACGAAAGCAACTTCGAGGACCCTTCAAGCACCATCGAACAAGAAGGACGAAAGCTCAATCAATATCACGGGGTACGCGCAATCGATATCGCCGTACAAGCGGCTATCAGTTTGGGGTTGAGACTAGACCCCAGTGTGCTGGCAAGCAATCATCGCGGATTGATCCTACAATCAATCCGAGAAAACATCGAAGAAGCTTAATCATCCCCGCCCCCCTAGAGTCTAGCGTTTTCACCGATGCGATCTAAAATGATTCCCGCGTCGCGACAGACTGCGTTAATTACACAAAGGGACTGTTGGTGAAACCAACGCTTGCCTCCAATACCCCAAAAGACGGAAAGCCCCTGCGAATCCTGCTGGAGTGCAGCAATACGCTCATCTCCGGCGCAAATACAGGGATCCAACGCGTTGCACGGAACCTTGCAAGGGAAGGAATTATCGTTGCTGAAGACCTCGGTTTAATCTGCGAACCTGTCCTTATCATGCACGGCCGATTGCGAATGGCAAACAACTGGCTCTCACAAATGGAAAGCGACGCGGCAATAAAGTCGCAAGAGAAGCCAAAGAAGCATTCCAACTTAGAGGCTTCCCCAAAACCCAAAAGCACGTTTCAACGCCTCTTCTCGTTGTTGAATCCAGCGAATTTTCGACGGGTGGCAACCCGTGAACTTCGAACCCTCAAAAGCCCCCGGCTTAACCTAATCTCTGGTGATGTACTCGTCTTAACCGATGTTTGGTGGCTCGATGACCATTTAAAGCTTCAACAGAAAGCCATCCGACAAGGTGCTACTACCGGCATCATCGTCTACGACCTTCTCCCAATTCGTCATCCTGAATTTTTCAATCCTGCCTTCGACCACCAATTCCAAACGTTTCTCGATCATTACATCCAAACTTGTCAATTCATGCTGACGATCTCGGAAACAGTAGCACTTGACCTCCGCAGTTATGTACTAGAACGCTTTGGAGAGGAAACCGTAAAAGCTCTACACATCGAACCCTTTCGACTTGGTTCAGACTTGGACTTGGTATCAGAAAAACAAACCGTAAGTGCAGATGTCCAAGCCTTCTTCACACAAGCGGGACAACCCCCACCCTATCTTACCGTTGGCACCGTAGAACCACGAAAAAATCACAAGTACTTGCTCGATGCGTTCGAACTCGTTTGGAGTCATTGCCCAAACACTCGCCTTTGTATCGTCGGGCGACCAGGTTGGCTCAACGAAGATGTGATCCAACGCATCAGACGACACCCACGCTTGGGGAAACAGTTGATCTGGTTCTCAAACGCAGAGGATTACGATCTGAAATTCTGTTACGAGCATGCAAAAGCATTGGTTTTTACCTCCCATGCTGAAGGTTTCGGATTGCCACTGATCGAAGGTCTCCGGTATCATCTCCCGGTCTTCGCAAGCGATATACCCGTGCATCGCGAAACGGGCGGGCCTTACTGTTCTTATGTCGATCTTGCGAATCCAGAAGACTTGGCTCGCATGATCATCGATGAAGCAAAAACGGGTGTTTTCCCAACCGTCAAACCTTGGAGAAATGACCAACTTGTCGATTGGAATTCAAGCGCCCGGGAGTTCCTCCGGAAATGTAGAAATGCGGCGGAATTGACCTGTACACAGTCCGCCCCACCGCACATGAATCCATAAAGATGCAATTTCTAACCCTAGCACATTTTCTTGCTAGAACATCTACCATTCGATCCGCAAACCATTTCTGAGCTACCGATCGTATATGGATGATCGCAAAATCTTAATTCAGAAGGTAGCCACTATCGCTTCACGCGTCGTGATGCTCGGAAGTGGCATCGGGTCGATCATTTACCTAACCCATAAACTCGGTGTCGCGGCCTACGGGGAATACGCAAGCTTGATTGCGATTGCCATGATGATCCGTTTTCCTGCCGAATCATTTTTTAACGCAGCCCTGCCTTTCATGGCTGCCGAGAAACAACCGGAATTCTTGGGATCGGCTATCTTGCGCGCACTTGTAATCTCCGGATTGGTACTCGGTGCGATCTCACTACTAATCGGAATCGTTGCTCCAGAGTTCCTTCGTCTTGAAGCCCCTAACTTGTGGTTTGCCGTTTGTTGCGAAATCTTCTTCGGTCTTGTGGCAAGCGGATACATGGGTGTCTTGATAGGTCGGAACCACTTCCTCGCCTACTCACTGATCTTCTCCGCATACTGGATCGCACGCGTGCTGATTTCAGTAACGTTGGTAGAACTGGGTTTCGGAACTCTCGGCGCACTGACCGCTATCCCCATAGCATCCATTCTTCAATTCTCGCTCTGTGCCGCTGCGGATCGCTGCCACACTCTTTTTTCCTCTCGCGTATCCTGGATAGAACTTTGGGATAAATGTAAAATCTACAGTGTCAGCATGATTCTCGAGCGCATGCTTTATTCATGCGATCTTGTTGCGATGAAACTCTTTCACGCAAATCCACTAGCCGTCGGATACTATGCAACCGGCTTAAGCCTCAGCCAAGCGTTTCAGACCATCGCAAGAGCCCTTTATCCTGTGCAATTGCAGATGCTCGTTTACTACCGCAGCGCTGGACAGCTGTCGAAATTCGACTCCTTAGCTCAGTCGATGATTCTGGAAAACATGCGCATAATCGGTCTAGCCATCCTCGGACTCCCGTTCCTGCCTATCGTCATCAATTTGCTGCTCGGCAAAGACATATCTAACACGCACGCAGTCTTTGCTCTGATCATCGCTGCCTCTTCATTCCAATTGATATTCGCCACGGGACGAATCTTTAATGTCGCTTCCGGCGATCTGACCCAAATGCGGTTCTTATTATTTCTAGCCCTCATCCTTCAATCCCTCGGGTTCGGTATCGCCGCGAACCTCGGCGGACCACCAAACGACGCGTCTGAAGAGCTCGGGATTTTCCAAGCGATTTGTTGCGCTGTAGTCTCGATCGCAAGCAATCTTGCCTTTGCCCTCTTCGCGATCAACTTAGGTCTTCGACGTAGCAAACAACCCTTCCCTTGGATCGCCTCGTTACGCGTACTCGGTCTCGCATCCCTCCTAGCCTCCTTGGGAATCGTCTCTCTAAACCTAGGCCTCTCCGCTTTCCTAATTCTTCCCCTTTGCGTCATTACCTACGGCGGATTATTGATTCTCTCAGGAGATCTACCAATACCCGACTCGCTATTGCCCCGCCGCAAAAACCAAGACGAATCCCCCCAACCCTAGCACTACACCCTAGCCTCTCCCCCCCGGCTACTCCCGTCAGCGCGGCCCTCACGTGGTGTGGGTCCTACCGTGGTGTGGGTCTCCCGGCCCGCAGTCCGCGCAAGTTTCCAAGCACCATAACTATCGCAACTTGACGCCTCGCTGCGCTCGTGAGCGCGGCCCAGGAGGCCCCCCCACGTTCAAACTAAAAACCTTTCCTCCCTTTCCCTGTCCCCTTTGCGTCTTTACTTCTTTGCGTGAGACATCAGTTCGAAAGTCAGTCTGCGCAATCGTCCGCGCAAAGACACCCTAACCACCTTCGCATCGTCACTTCTTTGCGCGAGACAACCGAACAAAATCGCACGCCCGCTATCGCTCAAGACGCCAAGACGCAAAGAGTAGATCCAAAAAAAGAGACCAGCCAAAAGAGATCCTGCAACAACACAAATACTTCCCTTTCTCTGTCTTCTTTGCGTCTTTGCTTCTTTGCGTGAGACATCGATTCGAAATCCCAAACAATCCTCCCCAAACCCTACTCACCTCCCCCGCGGCCCACCAAAAATCTTTCGCTCAAGCGATAGAAAATGCTTCGCAATCTTCCATGTCCAACTCGACTCAATCCTCGCCAACCTTGCCATATGACCCCGTGTGAGCGGGCTTATGTCACTCAATTGACACCCCTCCATAAAATCAAAAATGCTCACAGGCTCTGACACCAATTCAACCAACTCCTGATGCTCCTTCGACACATAGTATCGATTCAACCCATCAAACCCCGCAGGTAAGTAATCCCCAGCAAGCAATATGTGCTCAAACGTCTCGTGCGTTGGAATCCGACTCATCGGTCGCGTCGCTTCAACAACTATGATCCAAGGTCGCAGAATCGACGAATCCCACCCTCGCAATACATCCGCTTCCATCCCCTCGACATCGATCTTCATCCAGTGAACCGTCTTGTCCTTACTCGAAGCAAAATGACGAGCAACTGTCGTTACCGGTACCTCGATCTGCTGAGGCTTTCCTTCCGGACCAGATGCAGATACCGCCAACTCATTGATGCCACTACTCGTCCCCCCCTCCCCTACCAAATAGAACTGCATCACCCCTTCATGATCGGATAAAGCTATCTCATAAACCGTCTCATCCGGTCGATCCTCTCGCAGTCGTTTCGCAAGCACCGGATGCGGCTCAAAATGACATCCACGCCATCCTAATTCATAGAAACCACGACTCACCGAGTCCAAACGCGGCTCCCAAGCCCCAATGTCGATATAACGACCCGGCGTCTGATCACGCAATGCCCGCCACAATCGTATATCTTCCATGTTCTGGGCATACGAAACGAATTTACGTGTAGTCATGCTGCTTTAATCTCTCAAGGTATACAAAGTAAATCCGTATGCGCGCCACTATCCTCAGATTGGCTCAGTCTCTCAATCAAAGCCTCAATTCCAGTCACGTCAAGCGATCGACGCTCCCACCCCTCCGCATGGATGTCATGTACCGCACGGCAATTGACCAAAAACTGTTTCAGTCGCACTAGCCCCCCGGTGCGACGAAGCCCATATGGCCACAACTCAACAACAAATACGGGCCCCTCCCGCTCGCTGAGCAACTCCCTTGCACCATCAAGCACATGCCCTTCAAACCCCTGCACATCAATCCACACTAAAGTCCCCGAACCGAAATCCTCCATCGATTCCTTGGCAATCTTGTCCAACGTCGTCGCTCGCACCCTGCATGTCTTTCGCTGTGATTCGCCGTACTCTTCCGGCCCCCCGTTACTCTCAGAACCCTCCCCACGCAACCGATGATCCCCGCGATTTCCACCGGACATCTCCATCGTTAGCTCGCACTCTGCGTCGCTCAATGCCACCTTGTATAACGTCGTTCGCTCGGTGTATCCATTCAAAGCCACGTTGCTGACAAGCAAGTTGTAATTGAAAGAATCCATCTCGACGGCAATCCCTCTACCAAATAATCCTCCTGCCAGTGCACGCAGTAGATGCGTGCCAATGTTCGCACCAATATCGACAAATAACGTCGGGCGAAATCCTCGCTCGCGGCTTAGATATCGGACAACATCAAGCAACAAAGCCTCTTCAAAAGCTCCGTTATTGCGAAGCGAAACACCGATGCACTCGTCATCCGCCGCAACTAACATCAACCCATTATCGGTCGGCGTAAGCAACAACTGCTCCTTCTGCGGATTGTCAAAACCAAACAAGGACTCTAGCCTTCGATTGCGACTCAACTCCGGCAACCGTATCTCCCGATCGCTCGCGAGAAAACTCGCAACGATCAACCCATCTCCACTGTACGATTCATCTACCGAATGCTCCGCAAGAATCACTCCCCCAGCATCCATTAACAACCGCATACAATCTCCATGCGTAGTCGCGGATCCACTGATCGACTCATGATGCGTTGACACAACCACAAACCGTAACAACCCCTCCGAAACCGCACGTGGTATAGACCTCAGAAAATCAACCTCCGCTCCCTGGCAATCGATGTGCAACATCTCGACCTTCGGTCGACCAAGCTTCTCCAGCAAACTCTCTAGCGTGTGCGACGGAAGCTGCACTGACGCTCCATCAGACTCTCGACAAAACGACAAAGATTCTTGATAAGTCGACCCCACCAACGCGGAAATCCACGTCGCACTGCGTCCATTGAGCGAAAGGTTCTTCTCCCCGATCTTCCTGTTGTTTTCGTCCGGCTCAACACAAACTGCTCGCGAATTCGGTACAGCTCCAAGCCACCAAGCGGTGTAATATGCCCAAAAAGCTCCCACTTCAATCATCAACGTGCCAGCCGTGCAAGCTTTAAGTAAATGATGAAATAGCAACTCTTCCTGAGGCTCGTGATGCCCTCGCAATCGACGAATAATTTCGGACATCCAGTCGCCATGGTAGCCACCAGCAAGCACCAGAGTCCCTTCGTGCATCACCTGCACCATGGCCCCATCCGGACCACGCCGAATCCTCCCCGCTTGAGCGACCTTCGGTATCGTATCGCTATCGCGACATCCCGCCGTCATGGCGATTCTCCGAGCAACGGAACTCTCTCCACGCCCTAGCAAATTCCTCAGTTTCCTTCGCAGCGATCTTAATCGCTTCCACATCGCAATTTGCATTCTGTGCACTCAGCTAACACACAACGGGAAGATCAAATGGTTCTTCAGGTAATTTCTTGGGAGGAAAATCTAGTTTTCGCGTACTCAGCTACGCGGTACTCGTACTCCTGCGCGTACTCGAAGCACCTGAATCCATTGAGGTCCAAATGGGGTTCCCAGAATTTCTCAACTCCGCTCGCGACCCATCCAAATACTTGAACAACACTCAATAGATGACTGCCCCCCAAGAAACTCGATAACAGCCTTCAATTGCCAAGCCACACATCCGAAACCGTTCGCGTGAAATCGATAAATCCACATCGAAAAAAGAACGGAATAGCAACTTAGCCATCAACGCATTCGCTACGCTATTCCAAACACCGACCGGAATTAGGGCAGAAACAACGAATCCAAGTATAATTCCCGATTCAGGCATCTTCGGAAAGAAAACCCTCCAAAGAATCAACTCAAGCGTCGTCTTTGGGAATCTCGAACTTAGGAGCCGTCGACTCGACCACCTCCGGTTCATCCAAATGACGTACCGAAGAAAGCTTCGGTGGCTCATAAGTATCTACCGCATTGAACTCGCGCTTGAACTCGTCGACGTTCTTCTTCAAACTTCGATAAGTCCCACCCAAGTTACGCGCAACCTCCGGTAGCTTCGATCCAAATAGCATCAGGGCAAGCACCCCGAAAGCAATCATCTCAAAAGTTCCAATTCCACCAAACATTTCTTACCCCTATCTCGCCCGATGAGCTTAAGTGGACGAAATTATGTGGATTTTGTCGAGTCCGGTGTCGGCTCGTTGTCGTCGTCACGCATCCCCTTCTTGAACTCGACGGCACTGCGTCCCAAGTTCCGCATCAGCGACGGAAGTCGAGCGCTGCCGAAGAGCAAGGTGACAATCACCAAGAAAATAAGGAGTTCTGTTGTTCCAATTCCAAACATAGAAGTTACCCGGGGTGGGTTAGTAAAAAGGGGAAGGAGAGCCGACGTTGCCATCAGCCCCAGTCCCTTCATTTTATTGGAATGGCTCAGGGTGTCAAATCTACAAACCCTTAGAGGACCGGAGTTTCCCTTGCGATTATGTCGCGTCCGATCCCCATCATTTCCTGACAATCGATGGTTTTCCCATTGGTTTCGAACAACGCAGCCACCGACGCCTTATGGATCTTCATCTTCAATCCACCCACACCCAAAGCCCCATAATCGAAACGACCCTCACGCTCGACACCTTTATCCATCAACCCAACCCCCTCAATCCCCAACGGCGGTACGGCATTTAAATCAATGGCGACCTTCAATCCCTTCCCCTGTGCTAACCCTTCTGCCGTCAGCAACTTTACCCCCGCTGCACCACACGCAAACACCATTTGTGATTCCTCTAACGCCTTGCTGCTCCATACTTCGTCATTGCTCGATATCGCTGCCAACCTACTCGATGCTACCCCCTGAGCCACCAGTGCGTCGACACACTCCTGCGATCGTTCCACCGATCGACTCGACAAATACACTTTACATTTCTCATTGGCTAATATCTTCGCGACCCGCTGCCCGACCGGCCCCGTCGCTGCCAACACCAAAGCACAACTCCCCTCCAAATTGACATGCCGCGCCGCACTCAATACCGCCGCCGCCGCCGTACTGTTCGAACCATTGCAATCGATCATGACGGATACTCTAAACGGATCAAACATCGTGTCGATGGCATTGCGATACAACTGCTCACCATGCACAACATTGCTCCCACCAATGAATATCGCCGTGCGATTTAAATCTTGCGGACCCCGCGTGTACATGGCGCCGTGCACCAAGTCCCGTACCTGCTCAGGCTTGACATTCGAATACTGCAACAATCGATCGATCCCCGCATCCATCGCTACAATCGCATCGAATACGCTTGCATGGGAATCGGTATCGAACTGCAACAAGATTCGCTTCTTACTCATTCTGCACCCAATTTGTTTCTGGTCGTCGTCAACAGTTTTAATTTATGCTAATCCGCACTGGTCTCTATTCCTTCGGAACAGCCCAGCTTTCTTTATGGCTTATCCCGTTATAAGCTACCGGGAACATTTCCGGGATATCCAATTTGCAATCGCATGCCAACCTGAACTCAAGTGATTACCTAAGCCGCAAGCTCCGGTTGCACTTCCAACACGGCCTTGGCTATCTTGCCCGAATGCATGGTCTCAAAAGCATCATGCCAATGTTCTAACGACCAACTTCCTCCGACTATCTTGCTGACATCAATCGCCTTGGTGTCCAACAAATGCAATACGCGCTCCCAAATAGCCCAAGTATGGGAGAAACTTCCCTGCAGCGTGACGTTCTTCTGCACCAACGGATCGATGGAAAATCCCAGCGGATCACGCCCCCAGCCCACCTTGCTGATCCATCCTGCCGGTCGCACGATGTCGATCGCCGTTCGCAACGTTGCAGATACTCCCGCCGCATCGACTACCCCGTCACATCCCAATCCATCTCGAGATAACGACCAGTCCTTGAGCTGCTCGTTGAACAACGCGGTACAACCTAACTCCTTCGCTAAATCCAATCGCACTTTGTCCTGTGGCAAACCGACCACAGCAACCTCCGCCCCTCGCAACCTTGCAATCGCTCCACACAACAATCCGATCGGACCAGGGCCCAATACCGCCACCCGATCGCCAGGCAAAATGTTGACGTTCGAGACCACCGCACTAAAAGCGACACAGCAAGGTTCGGTTAAAGCCGCGAGTCGCAGCGGAAGCGTATCCGGGACACGATGCAAACACCTCGCAGGTACTTTGACGTAATGGGTCATCGCACCATGCGTCCCATACCCAAACCCCTTGCGGTTCGGATCAAGATTGTACTTGCCAATACGCGTCATCGGCGAATTCGCATCGATGATCGCTGCAGTCTCACTACAAACCCGATCCCCTTCCTTGAACCCCGTTACATTCACCCCTGTCTTGACAAGCACTCCCGCGAATTCATGCCCAAGCGTCACTGGGTAATTCACCGGCCAACTATGCACACCCGCCCACTGATGCAAATCACTCCCACATACCCCGACGGCTGCAACTTGCATCAAAGTGTCATCAGGTCCAATCTCGGGAATCGCAATCTCCCGTATTTCCACGGACATCGGCGCTGAAGAGAAATTGATAACGGCTGGTTGATTCTTGGTCATATCTTAAAAAACCCATCGTGAAAGTGTGCAGCAACCGGTGCCTATCCCGGAGCGTGCATTATCGCACCAATTCGCTTCCGGGACGAGTAGTAGTAGCCTCGCCCCCCACCCAAAAGGGAACAAAAAATTGTACCGCGTCAATCAACCCCATCGGGTTAACAACCTAGTCCTACCATGCCCTATCAGGCAGTATTGCGGGTCCTATCGTGGTGTGGGTCCTATCGTGGTGCGGGTCTCCTGGCCCGTAGACCGCGCAATCGTCCGCGCAAAGCCTTCTCCTCGCGCGCACATTTTCAAACCACACACCCCGCCCCTGTCCCCTTTGCATCTTCACTTCTTTGCGTGAGACATCCAAACCTATTCTCACGCCCGCTACCGCTCAAGACGCCAAGACGCAAAGAAAAGGACCAGAAAAGAGACCAACAAAAAGGGATCCAATTACAACACCCCCCTACCCTGTCCCCTTTGCGTCTTTGCTTCTTTGCGTGAGACATTGGTTCGAAAATCAGACCGCGCAATCGTCCGCGCAAAGACGCCTCGCTGCGCTCGTGAGCGCAGCCCAGGAGGACCGCCCCACGTTCAAACCACCCCACCGTCCCCCTCTCGCCTAAAGCCTAAAGCTTAAAGCCTCTCGCCTCCCCTACGTATTCAGCAACACCGACGCGTCGTCCGCCACGTTCACCCATACGTGCACGTGCGGATAACCACGGAAATGCCACACGAAACTCGGGCCCTCAAGCCGCCAGTTGTCCCATACCCGATCCTCACCCGCATCCTCGTCGGTGTAAAAAGCCAAATGCAACTTATCAAGCCCACCCTGCGCATTGAGACAAGCCGTCGCCTCTTGCCGATCGACCAATCGGAACGGCTCAAGCAACTTATCCAACACCTTTTGAAGCCCCTCCCGCTGGTCACGCGAAAGTTCGCTGCAAGCGATCCCGGTAAATGGCCCATCCTTGCGGAAACCTACCGCATCCTCGCTCGGGGTTTGAGATACTTCGGCTAACTTACGCTGCTTACCATCAAGCATCTGATATACGCTGTTGGCCGCAATCGCTTGCTCCCAGAATACATTCCCCGGATGATTCGCACCCTCATCATCCGACCCAGCCGCATGCCCGTAGAAAATCGGGCCCCCAAAAGCCACATGCGGCTGACTGTTCCCATCACATCGCAACGTGGTATGCCGACCGGTCAACACAAACTCAAATCGCTCAGAGCCCGGCGTACCGAATATCGCAAAACTCTGACCCTTACCCCATCCACCCATGTCGTCCTTGAGCTGCTTGTAAAACCGTGCATGCCAACTCGGATCAATGATCCCCTCAAATATCGATTGGACCAAGTCCTTCTGATCAGCCGTGTAGAAATCGCTGAGAATGGTCGGATTGGTGATCTTCCAGTTGTTCTCCACCCGCGTTCGCAACAACCCACGATCCTTCGATGTATGCTCCCAATCAAAACACACACTTTGACGCTGCTCAGGTGTCAAACTCTCATACAAGGTCTTCACCAAACTCTCCGGTGCCGCAACGCTCCTAGCCCCTTCCTGACCAAAAACCCGCGATCCAGCCAAAAGACTACCGGTCGCCAAAGCACCCGCAGCAGTCAAGAATTCTCTTCGCTTCGAACTAATTCCCCCATTGAGAATAGACGGATTGCTACCAATTTCAGTTCGTTGTTCGTTGGCATTCGAAGGACGCATCTGTTTTGCCTCGCTATGATGGGTGAGTGCTTACTCGGAATCGACAACAGCCCAATCGCAAAATTTGCCCCAGGACCGATGTTTACTCTAGAATTGGATTTCGGCTCAAAACCCCCAACCGTTCCATCGGAAGTCCCCTCGCCGACTATCTTTCACTCCTTAATCTTACCAGAAACTTATCCCGAAGACGAATCCCAGCCAATCCTTGGGCACATCACCTAGCCGACGCGCAAGCCTAGCTACCTTGAAATCTCCCAAGTAACCCACTCACGCTAAATCGCTCCGCACCCTTATTCAACCCGACCCCGCACCCTATGAACCCGTCTGCGTCTTGGAATCCTCCGGCAATCGATCTGACGGTAAAAGTCACTACGCCGGAGAATATCGAATTCGATTACCGACTCGCCGGCCCATTCCGCCGACTCAATGCGTTTTTTTTCGACCTGTTCATGCGCGCAGCGACCCTCTTCGCCCTGTTCTTGCTCTTCATGTGCTCAGGCGTCGCTCAAATCTTCCCCGCCATGAATATCGCTCCAGAAATACTCATGACACTGCTGTATTTCTTTTTCGATTGGTTCTACGGACTGATCTTCGAAACTCTTTGGAACGGTAAAACGCCCGGCAAAGCCGTCAGCGGACTGCGCGTGATCTCCACCAACGGACGTCCTATCAGCGCCTACCAAGCGACCATCCGTAATTTTCTTCGTTTCGGTGACCTGGCTCCCTTCGTCTCTCTGGAACTGATGTTCTCCGAAGCCCCTCCCGCCTACGTAATCCCCACCGGTGCAGTAGCGCTCGCTTGCATGTTCTTATCCAAACGATTCCAACGCCTCGGAGACCTCGCCGCCGGCACTATGGTTGTCGTCGATGACCTCGCTCGAACAAACCCAAAAATTAAATGGGACGAACAAGCGATCGTCCAACTCGTCAACGATATACCTCCAAACTTTCGCCTCTCGAGAAACCTTCTGCGCACTATCGCTTCCTACGTTACCCGACGCCGCAACCTGGCGAAAAACCGCCGCACAGATCTAGCTTCCCTCATCGCTCCCGCTCTGCTCGAACAAACGGGATTGCCACCCTCAACGAACCCTGACCATTTTCTCTGCGCGCTATACATCCGTGAATTCGAAATGCGACAAACTCCAGACCT
>CAIJIZ010000033.1 GCA_903820735.1 uncultured Pirellula sp. | reverse complement strand
ACCCATTTACTGTACTCCTCCGACGGCAAAGTTTTTGCCGATCATGCTTGAAGATGCGATTCGTTTGGGTATGACTCGCAACAAGAAGGTGATTGAGGGGATACTGAAATCGATTCGGGAATTGATCCAACCGATTCCTTATGGCAAATGGCATGGGTTATCGAGTAATACGGAGTTTCGTTATTCGCCAGCAGGTCACATTCTCGGTTCTGCAGGTATCGAGATCCGCAACAAAGAACAGTGGATCGCATTAAGCGGTGACCTTGGATCGCGTTGCACGCCGATTCTTAATGAGCCTATTTCTCCGGAGCGAGCTGATTTACTGATCCTTGAGAGCACTTATGGGGATCGGTTGCACGAGGGGCGCGAGACGCGAGTTGAGCGCCTGGAATCTATCTTGCTCGATACCTTGGAGAATCGCGGAGTAACGCTGATACCAGCGTTTAGTCTCGGTCGTACCCAAGAGTTGCTCTTTGAGTTAAATCAAGTGATCGAAGGTATAGGCAAGAAGCACGATCGATCGGCTTTGGGAGCTTACGACATCATTGTCGATTCCCCGATGGCGATCAAACTCACCGACATATATGAGCAGATGGAGCCTTATTGGAGCGAGGAAGCTCGGGAGATACTTTCGGTCGATCGGCAGCCATTTGTTTTCTCGAACTTGATCGAGATTGATCATGCGGGAGAGTCGCGTGGAAACCTGGAATATTTGAAGCGATCCGGACGGCCTGCGATTGTCATTGCGGGCAGTGGCATGTGTTCCGGTGGACGGATCATGGAATACTTAAAGGCGTTCCTTCACAAACCGAATACCGACATTTTGTTTGTTGGTTATCAAGCGGTAGGGACGACGGGTAGGGCGATTCAAGAGTGTCACGAAGGGAAATGTTCCGTGCGGATTGATCAGCGTGAGTATCCGGTGCGTGCGAAAACGCATACCCTCACCGGTTACTCTGCGCACGCCGACCAAAGCGATCTTTTGCGATATGTTCAAGGGATCGGTCAGAAGCCGGGGCAGATTCGATTGGTTCACGGCGAGGAACGGGCCAAGCAAGTCCTGCAACAGAAGCTTCAGGAGTTGGGGTACAGCGTGGATTACATTTCCGGCGAACAGGATCCGTCGGAAACGCCGTTCGTGGTTGATGAGTGATGCTGAATTGGACTTGGAGGTCGCTGGTAAGTGAAAACGAAAGAAACCTCTGAGGAATCGCTTGCAAGAAGCAACATCGAGATACGGAGCAACATAGAGATACGGGGAGCCTCCACTCATAACCTCCGTTCGGTCGACTTGGATTTGCCCCGTGGCAAATTGATCGTCATTACCGGTGTCAGCGGCAGTGGGAAGAGTTCTTTGGCTTTTGACACCTTGTTTGCGGAAAGCCAGCGACAGTACTTGCAAAGTCTCTCGAGTTACACTCGACAGTTTCTCGACCAGATGGAGAGACCGTCGCTGCATTCAATTCAAGGTCTGCAGCCTTGCCTGAGCATCGATCAATCGCAAGGAGTTCAGAGTCCTCGAAGTACGGTCGGTACGATAACCGAAGTCTACGATTATCTGCGACTGCTAATGGCTCGCATCGCGATCCCGAGTTGCTATCGGTGTGGGGATCCGATCGATAGGCAATCGACCGAAAGCATTTTAAATGCGGTCTTGAAGTTGCCTTTTGGTTCCAAGTTGACGGTCTTGGCTCCGATGGTACTAGATCGAAAAGGGGCCCATGGCGAGGTCTTCGAGCGTATCGAACGCGCTGGCTTGCTGAAAGTGCGCGTTGATGGCGAATTGTACGAGATCGATGCACTTCCGAAGTTAGCTGTACGCAAAGAACATACAATCGAAGCCGTTGTAGATCGGATTATCTATCGGGAGGATAGTGCGGAGCGATTGTCCAAGGCGGTTTCGGATGCATTGACACTTAGCTCTGGATTAGTTCGGGTGCAAAACGCGGAGTCGGAGAAACTTTACTCGACTCGTTTCGCATGTATTCGTTGCGGAATCAGTTTGCAGGAGATCGAGCCGAGGTCTTTCAGTTTCAATAGTGCCTATGGTGCCTGTCCCACCTGTGAAGGGTATGGGGCGGTAGGTGAAGAGCGACTTGAGGTTTGTCCGGACTGTGCCGGTGCGCGATTAAGGCCCGAGTCCTTGGCAATCAAGCTTGAAGGGTTCTCGATTGCTCAGATAACTGGTCAATCGATAGATCGAGTGCGGGGTTGGATCGATCGATTGAAATTTGATTCTGAGCGGGAACGCATTGCTAGGCCGATCATCAAGGAAATCGCGCCGAGGTTGGAGTACTTGCAACAAGTTGGACTCGGTTACCTGACGCTTGATCGGCCAGGGGCGACTCTCAGCGGTGGAGAGTTGCAACGGGTTCGCTTGGCGACAAGTGTCGGAACGGGATTGACAGGGGTGTGTTATGTGTTGGATGAGCCATCGATTGGTCTACATTCTCGCGATACGCAGAGGTTGATCTCGATCCTTGAATCGCTGCGGGAGAAAGGGAACACGATTGTGGTGGTCGAGCACGATACATCGTTGATGTTAGCGGCCGACTGGGTGGTGGACATGGGGCCGGCTGCGGGGCTAAATGGTGGAAGGGTGGTTGCTCAAGGCAAGTTAAGTGAGTTGAAGAAGACATCCGAGTCGTTGACGGGTAAGTATCTTGCCGACGGCTATCGCATGCACAACACTCAACGGCGTGAAGTGAATTCGGGCGATCCGATGTTAGTGATCGAAGGGATCACCAAGAACAATTTGAAGGAACTCGATGTTTCTATTCCGCTTGGGCGGTTCGTAGCGATCACTGGTGTGAGTGGATCGGGAAAGAGCACATTGATTCACGACACGTTGGTCCCTGCGCTCGCTGCGAGTCTTCGAGGAGAGCAGGTTGTGACGCCGCATTGGAGGGCTTTGCGCGGGATGGAATCGATTGAAAGAATGATTGAGATCGACCAATCCCCGATCGGGCGATCTCCTCGATCTACACCGGCGACATACTGTGGCTTTTGGGATGCGATACGAAAAGTCTTTGCAGCCTCACGTGACAGTAAAGCGCGAGGCTATAACGCTTCTCGGTTCAGTTTCAATGCGGGGGATGGGCGATGTGAAGCGTGCGGTGGGGCGGGCCGAGTGAAACTAGAGATGAGTTTTCTCGAGCAAGTCGACGTGCCTTGTCCGCAGTGTTCTGGCAAGCGATTTAGTCGGACGACATTGAGTGTGAAGTTCAAAGACAAGAACATCGCAGAGGTGCTTGGGATGTCGATCGACGAAGCGACGGCGTTCTTCGAGAGTTTTCCCGAAGTGTTCCGTTCGCTGAGTTGCTTGCAATCGGTGGGATTGGGGTATTTGACCCTTGGGCAACATTCCACAACGCTCAGTGGTGGGGAGGCTCAGCGGATCAAATTGGCTTCGGAGTTACAAAAGAAGACGAGCGGAAAGACCTTGTATGTCCTCGATGAGCCGACGACAGGATTGCACATGGCCGACGTCGAGAGGCTGGTTCGGTTGTTGCAGGAATTGGTGAACAAGGGCAATACGGTGGTGGTTGTCGAGCATCAATTGGATTTGATCAGTTGTTGCGACTGGGTGATTGATTTGGGGCCTGAAGGAGGAGAGGGTGGGGGTAAAATTGTGGGACGTGGTACCCCAGAGCATCTAGCGGGGCTTGCAGCAAATGCTGGTTTGGTGAACGAGCCGGTTTTGGTGAGTGAAACGGGAAAAGTTCTGCGAGAGTTTTTGAACCTTGAGTCGCCGGTCAAGTCCACAAAATCGTCTCGTGGGCGAAAGTAATGGTTCGATGCAGCGCGTGATCGAGAAATATAGATTCGGGGAACGAGGAGTGATGGGTGTCGTTTGAAAAATGTCAGGCAGTGGTATTGCGGACAGTGGAATGGAGCGAGACGAGCCTGATCGTTACGCTTTTTACCGACTCGTTTGGCAAGATTGGTGCTATCGCTAAAGGTGCGAAGCGGCTGAAGAGCCCTTTTGAATCTGCTCTTGACCTTCTGTCCCGCTCGTCAGTAGTGTTCATGATGAAATCGGGAGATTCTCTGGATTTGTTGCTCGAAGCGAAGCTTCAGCGGCGATTCCGGGGGGTGCAAGCAGGGCTTTTGCCTTTGTATTGCGGTTATTACGCAGGTGAATTGGTCAATGCGTTGACGGAGAATCATCAGCCCATTCCAGGGATGCTAGATTCTTTGAGTCGGACATTGGAGCAATTGGAGAGCGGAAGTAATCCTGCCGAAACGATTTTAAATTTTGAACTAGATACGATTCGACGATTGGGCCATTTGCCGAGTTGGCAGTGGTGTGTGGCATGCGGCGAAGCAATAGAAAACGATCGACCGACGATAGCTTTCAGCACGGCTGGAGGCGGTGTGGTTTGTCCGCAATGCGTCCCGATGCATCGGCAGATTCTACGGATTCAGGGAAGGACTCTGCAGATCCTAGCGGAGTATTCCGATGGGGAGCAGATGGTTCGCGAGCCGATGGGCTTGGGTACCTTGACTCCACCGAATGTTCGAACAGAGATACGGACCGTGATGGAGAGTATCTTGCAGTACCATGCGGATCGACGACTGAGGATGCTCGATTACCTCGAGGACTTGAAGCGTTAAGACGCGATTTCGGTCGTGGCTCAACGATAAGTTCGGTTCTTGTTAGTCAACTTCCGAGCGGTGGCTGGCATGTCGTATGGGGACTGTTAATCGCTTGTGTGGCTCAAGTTGGCTGTGCGAGTTTGACCCCATGGAAGAAAGACGACGAGTACGCGCGAGCCAAGAATGCGATAGAAGGATACGAAGACAAGGAAGGGAATTGGGTCCGTCCCGAGGGAGTGCGAGCGGACAAGCGGATGAATTCGGACGTCCCCAAGATATTGCGCAAGATTCCGGGGTTAGGGGAGCGGGAAGTCAACAAATCTGTAGCGAGAGAGAAGCTGCAGGAAGCAAATGAGTATTACACACAAGCTGGCAATTTAGAGGGGGACGAGCAGCGCGAGAAATATCGATTGGCTGCGAAGACCTATCTGGAGGCTGCTAAGAATTGGGAAAGCAGTTCGCTTGAGCAGGACGCCTTTTTTATGGCGGGTGAATCCTATTTCTTTGCGGAGGATTATCCGAAAGCAGAGAAGTATTACGTCAAGTTGATCAAAGAATATCCGCGAACACGTTATCAAGACCGTGTGGATCAACGTCGATTAGCGATCGGTAATTACTGGTTGCAGTTTCCCGACAAGTTCTATCACGTGAACTTCACCGACAAGAAGCGTCCGATCAACGATACAGAGAATCACGGCAAGCGGGTTTTGGAGAAGTTGCTTCTCGATAGCCCCACAGGCAAATTAGCTGACGACGTGACGATGGATATCGCCAACACGGAGTTCAAGCGAGAAAACTGGTCTGACGCGGTAGACCGATACCGCGATTTGATCACGGTTTACACCGATAGTCCGCATCAGTTCGATGCGCATCTCTTGGGTTCGAAAGCCGCGTTGTTGTCTTATCAAGGTTCACAATATTCGGCTGAACCGTTAGATCAAGCCGAGAAGTTGCTCAATCAGATAGTGCGTCAGTTTCCGAAGCAGGCCAGCGACCGTCGCGAGCAAGTCGGTGAGATGATTGCAGAGGTGAAATTCCGCAAAGCGGAGCGTCTCTATGAAGAAGCCGAATATCGCAACAACAAGCAGGAGTATGCTGCGGCGATAATCTACTGTGACCGGATTATCGATGGTTACCCCGACACTCCATTTGCCGAGCGAGCGAAAGAAATTATTGCTAAGGCGGATGGTAAACCTGCGATCCCCACTCCTTATCTGCATTGGATGACCTATGCGTTTCCAACACGGGATAAAGTGACACCGTTGCTTAAGCCAACGGAGCGAGAAACGGCGGCGAAGGAGGCCTTGATTGCACGCAGGACCGAGGATCAACTTTCGAATCCATTGCAACCTGGCGCGAATCCGTTGCAACTTGGGGGTGAGAAATCCCAAGTACGAACGGTCAGCAATGAAGAACCGGTGGATCGGAAATGACGGTCCGACCCGTTAACAATAATTTCGATTCTCAGTGCGCTCCAAGTCATGATTTAGAGACGTCGGGGATGATGCAGACGGCACGTTTTAGTTTTGGTTGTTATCGATTCCGGATCCATTTTCTTTTGTGGGTTCTATTGGCAGTCGTTTCGCAGGGCTGCTTTGGGTACCGTGTGGGAACCCGAAGTCTTTATCGCAATGATGTGCGAACGATCAATGTGCCGGTGGTTCGCAGCGATAGCTTTCGCCCGGAACTTGGCGTGCAGTTAACCGAAGCTGTGCAAAAGGAAATTGAGCGGCGTACACCTTACAAGCTTGCCGATGCGGCTGTGGCTGATTCGGTAATGGCGATCCGGTTGACCAGCGATTCAAAGCGAGTGGTCGGCGAGACGAACACGGACGAGCCAAGGCTCTTAGAGAGTGTTGTGACGATTGAAATGCGTTGGACAGATCGTCGCGGGATGGATTTGGTCACAACAAGCTTCCCGCCACCTGGAGAGACAACGCATTACTTTGCCGATCGCAATGACTTTGTTCCTGAAGCTGGGCAGTCGGTTGCGACTTCGTTTCAGCGGTTGGCGGAACGCTTGGCTAATCACATCGTCGATCAGATGGAGTCCCGGTGGTAGAGAGTCGCATGGGTTCAACGAATTTACATAAGCCGAATCTGCTTCAACGTGGTGTGGTATTCGGTGCGCTGACGATACTTGGGACGGCGATTGACTTGTGGACCAAGGAGCAGACGTTTCGTCTTAAGGGGCTACCTGGTGAGCAAACTCCTACGTGGTGGGTAGAGAATTTATGGGGTGGTTACGCTGGAGTTGAGACGGCTATCAATCAAGGGGCTTTGTTTGGATTGGGCCAGGGCTATGGTTGGTTGTTCGCATTGGTTTCGATCGTTGCCATCGCAGGGATGATTTTGTGGCTTTTTGTTGGCAAAGCGTGTGAATCCCTTTGGCTGACGATCACGATGGGGCTCATCGCTGGGGGAATACTTGGCAATTTATACGACCGATTGAATATGCATGGCTTGCCGGGCCCTTTCGCGGGCGGAGTTCGCGATTGGGTTTTATTGCGATATCGTACGGGGGCCGATGAGTACACTTGGCCGAACTTCAACATCGCGGATGCTTTGTTGGTGGCGGGTGCGATTCTGTTAGGAATCTATTCCTTTCTCTATCCGACCGAAGATGGGAAAGTGTCGCCTAATGCAAAGGTTGCCAATGATGCATCGGTGGCTAGGGACAAGACGGTTGCCACTGATGCGTAAGCAATTTAAGTTTCGATCGTATCGAACTCGGTTGGCTAAACGGGGTGAGCGGCTTAACGGTTAGCCTTCGTTCGCAATGGTCGAATGGTCTTCGGCTTTCCAGACTCGCACGCGCACTTCGGCTCCTGTTGGAACGTAGACGACCAGTGGAAGCTTGCTGTTGTATCGCAACAGGGTTGGTTCGCCGCCGATTGGGACGAATCGCTTCACCTTGGGAGCGTTGGGGTCGACCCCGATACGAGTGCCGGCCATCGGACCGAGTTCCTTTACCGAGTACTTTGGGAAGCCCCATCCTTCGATGGTTTCCTCTTCGAGTTTTCCGGCGAGAAAGTAACGGTTTGCGGCGTCGACTTCTGTCGTCTTTCCGACCTGGACTTCGACTCGATAGTCATCTTCGTTGTTCTTTTCTGGAAGGAACACGACGAAGCGTTTCATCCCTTCTGCAGCTGGCGGATAAGCCTTCATGTTTTCTTTTGCTTGTTGAGCCATAGCTGATGGTGTTCCCATGAAGGAAAGGGTTAGTGAAAAGCACGCTGCCAGGATGTAGGTAGCGAGTGTGGGCTTGGTAGTTCGTTGAAATCGCATGGTGTGCTCCGAAACAGTTGAGGGAGATTAACAACAATTAAGATCGAGTATACCGTTAGGAATTGCGACGACCACTAGTTAGGTAGATTACTCCACCGATGGCGGCCACGAGTACAAGGATGGCGCGAAACATGGTAGCCATCACCAGTCCGGAGTAGTCGGGGGAGACGGTTGGTATTTGTCGGAAGAGAGCATCGATCCAAAGCTCTTGCATTCCTAGACCGCCAGGGGTCAGGGGAAGAGTTGAGGCGGCGAGGGCCGGCGGAATGGCTTGGAAATGTTCCAAAACCGTGGGAATCGAGTTTGGTGCGTTGCGTTGATAAAGGCCTAGCGAGACGAACCAGCAAGCGAGTGTGGCAAGGGTATGGACCAGCAGGGAGGATAGAACCATTGAGGGGGCGAGGAGTCGGTGCGAACGAAAGATCATGCAAGCTTGAACGATGCGCTGAAGAAGGGGGCCTGCCATGGGGATACGTTGGATCCAAGCGGTTGGAAAGCGAGTGCCGAGCAGACTGATGGCGAGTAGACCAAGGAGGCCAATGCAGCTTAAGATCCAGGCTGCGGTTCGAATCGTGACAAGTTGGGTGGAAAGGGATTTCGAAAGGCTCAGGGCTAGGGCTGCAACCATGACGAGTCCGAGAAGTCCAATAGCGCGGTCGACGAGCACACTTGTGAATATTTCTGTTTTGCGATGTCGGCACCGGTTTGCTGCGGCAATGGCTTTAAACACATCTCCTCCGACGCTACCGACGCTGACTAGGCTTAGCGCAACACCAAGGAATCCTATTCGAACGACCTCTAGGAGGGAGATAGGGACTTCTAGCGCATCGAGAAGTTGTTTCCATCTCCAAAAGGTGATGATGTTCGAGAGGATCACGATGGCGAGGGCCAAGGCGAGGTATGACCAACTCTTCGGTTGATGGATAAGAATGTCCCAGTCACGTTGAGGGACTTTCTTTGCAATCCAAATAATGACCGCCCCGAGGATTATCCATTTCAGGATTTCCATGCCGAGTTTCACGGCGCTTCGAGGTTGGCTATTGGATGAGTTATCCTCGGAGATCATAAATCAGAGCGACGTTTGAGAATCAGAGCGACGTTTGAGCGATTTCGATTGGGGGGCGGTAGCGGTAAGAAAAAACCTCGGCATCGCAAAGCGAGTACCGAGGTTTTCGCATAGGTTTTTCAATATCGCTTGGGGGGCGAGATTAGCCGCGAACTGCTTTCGCTAGTTCCGCAGCGCGATCTGTATTTTCCCAAGTGAATTCAGGTTCATTTCGACCGAAGTGGCCACCCGAGGATGTCTTCACATAGATTGGGCGAAGAAGATCGAGGTAGCGAATGATACCAGCGGGGGTCAAGTCGAAGAATTCTTGAACGACTTGGCAGATTCTCTCGTCATCGACTTTACCCGAGCCTTGGGTATCGACGCGGACGCTCACCGGTTTGCTCACACCGATAGCGTAAGCGACTTGAACTTCGCAGCGATCAGCAAGACCTGCGGCGACGATATTCTTCGCTACGTGTCGAGCCATGTAAGCTGCAGAGCGGTCGACTTTGGTAGGATCCTTACCGGAGAAAGCTCCCCCGCCGTGACGGCCCCACCCGCCGTAGGTATCGACGATGATTTTTCGACCCGTAAGGCCGCTGTCCCCGTGTGGACCGCCGACAACGAAGTTACCGGTTGGGTTGATATGGTATTCGATATCAGGGGTGTTCATCGCTGGTGGTAAGCACGGAGCGATGATCGACTTCTTCACGAAGTCCGAGATTTGTGCATGGGTAACCGAAGGGGAGTGTTGGGTGGAGACAACCACGTTGTGGATGCCCACAGGCTTGTACCCTTCGTACTTGACCGATACTTGGCTCTTCGAATCGGGCCGCAGCCAGTCAACTTCTTTGTTGAAGCGGGCTTCGGTCAATCGGTTGGTGATGCGGTGTGCCAAGGCGATTGGCAGTGGCATCAGTTCGGGGGTGTCGTTGCAAGCGTAACCGAACATGAGTCCTTGGTCGCCGGCGCCGATATCTTTGCCTTTGTTGGCATCGTCGTTGACACCCATTGCAATGTCAGGGCTTTGCCGATCGAGGGCAACCATGACGTTACAGGTGCGGCCGTTGATACCCCATTCGTCGTCGGTGTAACCGACAGCGACGATGGCATCGCGTACGACGTCGGCATAGTTGACGATGGCTTTGGTGGTGATTTCGCCAACGATCAAAGCTAAGCCGGTGGTTACGACGGTTTCGCAAGCGACGCGGCTTTTGGGGTCTTGGGCCAGCAGGGCATCGAGCACACTATCGGAAATCCGATCAGCGAGCTTATCGGGATGTCCCATCGAAACAGATTCACTAGTAAAGACGTACTTGCCAGAAGCCACCGAACTATCTCCTCGCGAAAGGTTACCGATTGCGAACGAAAAACGGCCTTGCGGTTGCGAATGTGCAGCAAGGCGAAGCAAGGGAGAAAGTGTACAAAGAATCGAACCTGCCGAAAGTCACCAGGGGCTCTAAACGACCAAGTTCGGGGTAGGTTTTTAGCGTTTTGAGCTGTTTTTCGGCAGATTCCAGGGTAGTTTCTACTTGCGATTCTCGATTGGTTTGCAGATCGACGGATCCTTGCGGATTTTCTGTTTTCCACGTATTCCGGTTCCCTAAGTGGCAGGGTTCCTTTGTATTTGAGGAGTTTGGGCGATGTTGCTTCGAATCAATAGATTTCGCAGCTGTGGATTACACGGCGGTGCCAAAGACTTGGAAAGAGCCGGTAGCTTAAAGGATCCGGCAGTCCGCCGGCTTGGGCTATGCATTGGACTTCTCGCAGCGGGTTTGGTTTTTTGCAGTCCACAGAAATCCGAATCCGGTACGCCTGAGCCCGGATTGCTCGAGAGTGTTCACCCTCAGGATTCTCAGCCATCAACAGAGATTGCAGACGTCTTGCACGGCATCATCACCGAACAGCAAAAGGCCTGGAATCGTGGGGATATCGAAACCTTCATGGGGGCTTATTGGAAGGATGAGCGACTGACCTTTTCCTCGGGCGGGGCCACGACGCGAGGCTATCAAGCGACACTCGATCGCTATCGCAAGCGGTATCCAGATCGGGCGGCCATGGGAATATTGGCGTTCGAGGGATTGGAGACGACGAGTCTTGGGCCAACCTCAGCCTACACGTTAGGGCGATGGAAGTTAGCCAAGCTTGAGGCTGCTGAAGGGAATTTCACGTTGGTATGGCAAAAAATCGATGGGGAGTGGAAAATCGTCCACGATCATAGCTCTCAAGTCACAAGTCGCTAGTTAAAACCTGCTAGCCCTGCGTTAGTGAGCCGGCGATGGTATAAGCAAGCTGATGACGGTTTTGCTTGCGAGAGTTCCGCAGTAGTCCGATAGTGATTGAGAATGTTGTTTGGATATTTATGCCTCAGATAACCTTAGATGATTTATCGGTCGGATTTCGCGGCCCGTTGTTGCTGAACCATGTCTCGGCGAGGATTCATCGCGGAGACAAGATCGGGCTCTTGGGGCGTAACGGTGCTGGCAAGACGACGTTGATGCGCATGTTGCTTGGGTTGGAGCGACCCGAGACTGGCAGCATTGAGATCGAGGCAGGTACGAAAATCGCTTGGGTATCTCAAGATGTTCCGCCCGAGGTTGGTGGCCAAGTCCTTGGGATTCTCGAAAAAGGGTTGCCTGCGGATTTCGAGTTGCCTGAAAACGAATGGCGCAAGACGCAGGCTATCGACCGTGTGGTCGAGCAACTGCAGCTTGATCCTGACGCCAATTTTGAAAGTCTTTCGATTGGGATGAAACGGCGAGTATTGTTGGGTCGAGCGATTGTTGCCGCCCCGGACGTGCTGCTGCTCGACGAGCCGACGAACCATTTGGACATCGATTCGATCACTTGGTTAGAAACGTTCTTAGCCGGTTTTTCCGCAACCTTGATCTTTGTGACGCACGACCGCGCATTCTTGACAAAGATAGCGACACGCATTTTTGAGATCGATCGCGGCAAGCTGTTTGATTGGGAGTGCGACTACGCGACTTTTCTCGAACGCAAGGAGCAGTTGCTCATTGCCCAAGAAAAACAGGATGCGTTGTTCGACAAGAAGCTTGCTCAGGAAGAAGTCTGGATACGGACCGGAATCAAAGCTCGGCGAACACGCAACGAAGGTCGCGTAAGGCGACTTGAGACTATGCGATTGGAGCGAGCATCGAGACCTCGCAAAGTCGGATCGATTCAGTTAAACATCGACGAAGGTGAACGGAGCGGGATGCTTGTTTGCGAATTAAAGCAAGCGAGTTTTGGGTATGGTACTAAGCCGATTGTCCCACCGATCGATTTGACCATCATGCGTGGAGACAAGATCGGGATCTTGGGTCGCAATGGTGCTGGCAAGTCGACGTTGCTCAAAGGATTGCTTGGGGAGTTAGCTCCTTTGGAAGGTTCCGTACGGTTGGGAACAAAACTGCAGATCGCGTATTTCGATCAAAATCGCGATGTGCTGGATCCGACGAAAACAGCCGAAGAGAATGTCGGTGTGGGACGTACGAGTGTGACTGTGCAAGGGCGCACCAAGCATGTGATTGGGTATCTTCAAGAGTTCTTGTTTACGCCCGAGGAAGCACGTTCGAAGATACAATACTTCTCTGGTGGGCAGCGGAATCGATTGCTGTTGGCCAAGCTCTTTGCACAGCCTGCGAACTTGCTGGTAATGGACGAACCGACGAACGATCTGGATGCGGAGTCGTTGGAGTTGCTCGAAGAGAGATTGGTCGAGTACGACGGGACGCTGATCGTAGTAAGTCACGACCGCGCCTTTCTCAATAATGTCGTCACAAGCTTGGTGGTGTTTGAACCGGGCGGAATTCGCGAAGTCGTTGGCGGGTACGACGACTGGGTTCGGCAGCGCAAGGCGCAGTTGGCCGAGGAGTCCAGCAAGCAAGTACCGAAGTCCGGAGGGAAGTCCTCGAGTGGGGGTGCTAAGGAAGCAGATGTGGCAGGTTCGGTGAGTGCTGCTGCATCGACAGGTGGTGGAGCGAAGCCGAAGTTGTCTTACAAAGAGAAGCAAGAATTAGACCGATTACCCGCGTTGATCGACGAGATCGAGGCAAAACAAGCAGCGTTGCACGTGCAGATGGCCGAACCGGATTACTTCAAGTCAGCGGCTACCGATTTGGCGTCGGATGCCAAGAAAATGGAAAAGCTCGATGCAGATCTTGTGAAAGCTTACAGTAGGCTCGAGGAGCTTGAAGGTAGAGTTTAAAGAATGCCGCTATGGTCCTCGCGGCCAGTCGAGGTCAAGTGTGCTATACTTAAGTCGCTATACTTAAGTGTGCTGAAGTACAGCTTGCTAAAGTACAGTGTGTTGTAATTCCGCGTGCTATACTTTAGTTACCCCGCCTTGAATTTCGCCGGTTGGCTTCATGCCGGTATTCCCGCCACTTGCCCCAATCCAACGGTAGAGTCATGCGTTCACTTCGCGACCCCAATGGTTCACCGCAATTTCTTGTTCGCCCATTCACTCAGCCCACCGGGACTGGTCGAGGGAAATTGGATACTGTGTCCGAGCAACTGGTCGCATGGCCGGGGAGCTTGGGGGTTGTTGTTATCAGTATCGTCTTTTTCGCCGTATCGCTGAGTTTGGCACAAGCTCAGGAAGCCAATCCTCTGAGTCCGCAGCAATTAGAGTTTTTTGAGTCGAAGGTCCGACCGCTGCTTGTGGAGCACTGTTACGAGTGTCATTCGGGTGGTGAGGAGCAAGGTGGACTGCGACTTGACCATCGTCAGGGGTTGCGACGAGGAGGAGATACTGGACCGGCGATCAATGAGGAGCGACTCGGGGAGAGCTTGCTTCTGCGAGCGGTGGGCTACGAGGATTTCGATTTGCAGATGCCACCTTCGGGTAAGTTACCTGCGGAATCGATTCGGGTTTTCCAAGAGTGGGTCACGACCGGGGCAGGGGATCCGAGAGTATTGGATCCCAACGCTTCACAAGCCAGTGGAATGAGTGTTGAGCAGGGGCGAGAATTTTGGACGATGCGACCGGTAACGAAACCCAAGGTGCCAATCGACTCAAGCGACCTTTGGGGCAGCAATCCGATCGATGCATTTATTGCAGAGCGACTGAAGGTTGTGGGGTTAAGTCCTGCGTTGCCGGCCTCGCGTCGTGAGTTGCTTAAGCGGCTGAGTCTCGATTTGATCGGGTT
>CAIJIZ010000032.1 GCA_903820735.1 uncultured Pirellula sp. | reverse complement strand
CCTCCAGCTGTTCTGCCCTCGGAGACGGCTCAGCCAAAGTGGTCGATCGAATTCATCGAACAATATTTGAATGGTGAACAAGGTCGCCAAGGATCTCCCGAGAGAGGCTTGGAAGTCTTCGCGAAAGCTCGTTGCAATGCTTGTCACAAGATGAATGGAGTTGGTGGTGGATACGGTCCAGACCTTACCAGTTTGAATCGCCGTTTCACGCGACTCGAAACGCTCGAGTCCATCCTGTATCCTTCCCATGTGATCAGCGATCAATACGCCACGAAGAAGGTCCTCACGAAGGATGGAGAAGTGCACACAGGGATTTTGGTTAAGACTTCGAAGGGGCTTGCTGTTCGCGTTAGCGAGAACAAGGAATTCGTACTACCCGAAGAGCAGATCGACGAAATCCAATCGAGCAAAACAAGCGTGATGCCAGCAGGTTTGTTCGATACGCTCTCCCCAACCGAAATTCGGGACTTGATGGTCTACCTCGGTTACGTACCTGCGGAGAAGCTAGCGCAAGAGAAAGCATCCGCAGTTCGCCGTTAGGACCACAGTGCGCATGGTGACTGCGATTACAGAGTCTCATTAGGGATTCCGTTTCGACCGGGCTGACGGACAAGCGAAAGCGAAGCGACAGCCCAGGCAGAGCTAAGCGACAGCTAAGGCAGAGCTAAGCGACAGCCCAGGCAGAGCTAAGCGACAGCTAAGGCAGAGCTAAGCGACAGCTAATGCAGAACGAAGCGACAGCTAAGGCAGAGCTTATCGACAGCCCACCCAAGCAGAGCCAAAACGAATTCCGATTTGCGATCGTTGGTCAGAATTAGGATCTTGAATCGCTTGCAACTTGCCACGCCCACTGCAGCGTCAGTGGTACGGCTAGAAGGATGCAAGCGACTTGGTAAACAGTTAAATTCCATGCAAGGGTCGGTTCGGGGCGAATCCATTCGGTGAAGAACCGAAACACCAAGTAGCACAGTAAGTAGGCTTTGAGCAGATGTCCCTCAAGCCATTTGAATTCCTGAAGACTACCTCGAGTTTGATCCGGTCGATTTTCAGCAGTCGAAGATTCCGTGACGGAGCCAAGTGGCCTTCTTGGAGTACCGAGCGTCAGAATCGCAAGAATCAGTAACCAAGTTGCATGAAAGAGTGCTTCGTAGAGCTGCGTTGGATGACGTGGTAGAGGACTCACATCGCCGGCTGATTGGAAACAGACTCCCCATGGCAGCTCGGTAGGGTTACCGAAGCAGCAGCCGCCGAAGAAGCAGCCGATTCGTCCCACACATAGCGCTGCGGCGATTGGCATGGCAAACGCATCGCCCGTTCTGACTTTAATCCCCAATACCAATTTGGTGACTTCGACCGCAAGGTACCCAGTAAAGAGTCCACCGAGGACAGTTTTGCCATCGCTAAGCCAATGAACCCAGGGGTTTAGTCCTTGCCAGTTACGATCGATAAGGAACGGTATTTTCGATCCGATCATTGCGCCGAGAAATGCGGCGAGCGCAATGAAACGCTTTTGGTCTTCGCTCAGAGGTAGTTTCTTTTTTGTTAAGCGGTAGATCACGTAAGCGAGAAAGACCGCCAACGCCATACAAAGCGAGTGGAGCAGTTTAGAGTTTCCGACGAGGAATGGCATCGATGTTGAGCTTCGAAACAAAGTGGTGTTTGCAGGAAGACCGCTGAATCCCCTGCGTGTCTGAGTTCGTCAAGCTATTGTGGTTGAGAGTCGCAGACCAATGGGTTTTTCAGCTCAGGAAGTGAAACATGGCCGTTTCGGTAAAGCACATTGTAGGCGCAGAACGGAATGATATGTCCGCTTGGAAGAACATGGTGTGTGCAGCATTTCATCACTCTGCGAACATCGAAATTGTAAGCATCGAGAAATGAGGTGATGGTGATCCGAAGCATCTGTTTGCTGCCGATTTGCTTTTCGAGCGCCTTCGCAAAAAATTCATCGGCCAATGCAGCCGGGTTCTTGTCGAGTACGACCAGTGGGCCGACTGCTTGCCCCTTCGTCTGACCTGAAGATTGCCCCAGGGAATCGCAGTTCGATTCGCTGTTCGATTCGCTGTTTGAATCGCCGTTTGAATCGCCGTTTGAATCGTTCGGCGAGCAACCGTTTGGACCGCAGCAATTGTTTCGAGCCAAGTAGAGTTGTGCCAGTCGCTTTCCTTCGTCTCGAGTGAAGCTTAGACCATTGGCGAGCAAGTCGCGGTTGGAAGCCGCATCGATGAAGCGAGTCAGTGGAACGAGTTTCCCATCGTGGCGATAGCACAGGGACAGAACGTGACAGTTTGGATGCGCACAGGGAAGGGGGAAGAAATCATCTTCGGTGAGTTCGCCCCCTGATTGTTCGCAAAGCAATCGAATGCAGTCGGGAGCAGTGATACGAGACTCCAGTTGTTCTGGAGTAAAGTATCTTCCCGAATACGTTGCGGGCTGAAGGCTCAATCCACTGATCCAAGGTTTGTCGGCAGCGAGGTTAAGCAATTTGCCGAGTTGGGATTCATTGACGCCGGCCTGGAGCGTTGCAACGAGAGTAATATTCAGGTCGGCTGCACCGAGGCGTTCAATAGCGCGAAGCTTGGTCTCGAGTAGTCTCTGGCCGCGTAGTACTTGAAATACCTCGTCGTCACAACCGTCCATTTGCAAGTAGATTTCAACGCGGTTCTTGTGAAGTGCAATCAAGTCAACAAGGGCTTGATCATTCGAAAGTCGAATCCCGTTGGTATTGATCATCACATAATGGATCGGTTGCTTTAACGCATACTCGAGGATTCGTTCGAAGTCGGGATGAAGGGTCGGTTCACCTCCGGATAGTTGCAAAACATCGGGTTGTCCTTCGGCGGCAACGAGAGTATCGATCGCTCGGCAAACCTCGTCGAAAGACTTATGTTTTTTCCCCGGTCGGCTATCGGCATAGCACATCGAACAAGTCAAGTTGCAGTTGTCCGTAATTTCCAGAACAGCGACACACGTATGTTGTTCATGATCGGTGCATAGTCCGCAATCAAATGGGCAACCTTTATCCGGTTCGACTTGAGTATGTCTCGGAAGCCGTGCCGGGAGTGCTGTGTCGTAGCGATCGTACCAGCGACGATCACTGCAGATGAAGTCTTCTCTTACGCCGTGCGTTGGACATCGCTTACGAAAGTAAATACGTTGTCCGCGCGCGATGATTTTAGTTTGGACCAAGGCGAGGCATTCAGGGCATAGGCTCTGCGTGTTGCCTAAGAAAGTATAAGGCGAGGTCACCGGCGTGAAGTTGTTCATGAATTTGTACTCGTACTCGAAAGATAGTTTTCGGATGCAGTCGAAATCGCAGGCAAACTAACTCAGGTTCCACGTTCCAGAAAGATACCAGAGAAATTGAGTTACTGATCGTAGAGCAAGTGTTACTGATACCGAGGTACACTCATGCGGTTCAGGGCTAAAGATGTGAAAATAGCCAGAATAGCGTTCGCTCCTAACAACCACGGGGCAGCGTTCTCGAAAGCACTGGAGTTCCCCTCGGCACTGTAGATGATTAGGGTGCAAAATAAGAAAAAAACCAGGACACCTGCGCAGAAGCAAAAGAAACCTAGCACGAGTGACACGAAGAAGTATACATAGTTGAATCGCACCCCACCGGGATAGCGTCCATCACGAATTGCGCGTGAAATACTCCATCGATGAATAAACAATCGCAGGATCGCAAATGGTAGTCCAATGATACCCCAAGAAAGTGGGAACAGAGCGATCCCGGTAAATCCTGCTACGAACAGGCCTAGAATTAACAGAGCAATGGAGAATACATAGCTCGCTTGCACAGGAGGAATTTCCTGTAATCCCTCCGACGAGACTTGAGCAGTTGCACTCGGTGATTTTTCAGTTTCATCGAGCGATTCGGGTGGAGCGAAAGGATTTAAGTCGTCTTGGTTCGACGTTGAATACGGATCCCTAGGCGATTGACTCATAGGTGTTGCCTATTCCGGCACAATAGCTCAACGGTTACAGAAAAGTTTACGCCGGACGGATTCGCTAAAGTTCGATGGTAAACTATACATACTTACGGAATCGCCTGAGAACGCCTTTGATAAGATTCTAGCAACTGTATAGCTTGCAAGGGTGTAATAGTTGCCAAGTCGAGGGACTTAATTTCATCGACGATTTCGTTTTCTTGCCATTGGAACAAAGTCATTTGGATCGCACCTGATTTCTTCGGTGCGGGTGCGATTTTCGGTTGTCCATAGCGGTTGAGTTTGTTGGCTTCGAGTTCGGAGAGAATATCGCGAGCCCGATCGTTGACGGCGGTAGGAATGCCGGCGAGTCGAGCCACATGGATACCGTAACTGCGATCCGCTCCACCAGGGACTATGCGGTGTAAAAAGACGACTTGGTCATCCCATTCCTTCACGGATACGTTTGAGTTCCTGACGCTCGTTAAGTTTCTTTGCAGTTCGATCAGTTCGTGGTAGTGGGTTGCAAAGAGTGTCCTTGCGAGGTTCTTATCGTGAAGGTGCTCGACGATCGCCCACGCGAGGCTCAGGCCATCATAGGTGCTTGTGCCGCGACCGATTTCATCAAGGATGACCAAGGAGCGTTCGGTAGCGGTATTGAGAATGCGCGCAGTCTCGACCATCTCGACCATAAAGGTACTTTGGCCTTTCGCCAACTCATCGCTTGCGCCGACGCGAGCAAAGAGTTTATCGGCGATACCGATCGTGGCGCGTCGGGCCGGTACAAAGCTACCGATTTGGGCCAAGACAACAATAGCGGCGCATTGCCGGATGTAAGTGCTTTTACCGGCCATGTTCGGACCGGTAATCAGCTGGATTCGGCCATGCTCAGCTCCAAGCATACAATCGTTGGGCACGAATTTCCCTTTGGGCATGCGATGGTCGAGGACTGGGTGCCGGCCTTCATAGATTTCCAAAATAGGTTCTTCGGTGATCGTCGGGCAAACGTAGTGTTGCTTGACCGCGAGTTCGGCAAGAGAAGTCAAGCAGTCGAGTTCGGCAAGAACGGCAGCGTTATGTTGAAGGGGTTTCGTCGCGCGGTGAACCATGTCGCGCAGTTCGATAAATAGTTCATACTCGAGCTGCTTCGATGATTCGTCCGCAGTAAGGACTTTTTCTTCGTACTCTTTGAGTTCAGGTGTGATGTACCGCTCGCAGTTTTTCAGTGTTTGCTTGCGGATGTAATTCGGTGGGACTCGGTCGTGATGCGTGTTGGTGATTTCAATGTAATAGCCGAAGACCGACGTGAAACCAACCTTTAGACTTGGAATACCGGTGGTCTGCGATTGCTCGGCTTGGTACCGCGCAATCCACTCTTTACCTCCGGAGGCAAGCCCCCGTAGCTCGTCGAGCCGGTTGTCATAGTTTGGACGAATAAACCCGCCAGCTTTGGCTAACAATGGACACTCATCGAGCAACGCTACTTGCAGACGTTCGACAAGCGAACCGCACGGGTCGAGTTGCTCTCGCAAACTTGCGATACGCGGTACATCGACATCGTTGAAAAGGGACTTGATTTTTGGGATTTGCAACAAGGACTTACCAACATGCTGTAAGTCTCGAGGAGAACATCGACCTGTAGCAACGCGGGCGAGAAGTCGTTCAAGGTCATAGATTTCGCGCAAGGCTTCGCGGATGGCGTGGCGTCTGGAGGTTTGCTCGGTCAGCAATTGCACCGCGGAGAGTCGATCGCGGATTTGATCGATGTCGATCAAGGGAGATGCAAGCCACTGAGTGAGTTTCCGAGCACCCATGGGGGTGATGGTCTGATCGATCACATCTAACAGGGATCCATCGCGAGATGCGGTACGGATGGTTTGGGTAAGCTCGAGAGATCGGCGAGTAGCGGAATCGATCTCCATGCAATGCTGAAGTCGTGCGGGAGCAAGCTGCTGGATATGGTCGAGTGATGTTTTCTGAGTTTCCAGCAGATACGCCAGTGCGGCCCCTGCCGCACACAGCGCGATTTCATCGTCAGAATTCGACTCCCAACCCATTCCCGCCAAATCTAGAACTTGAAAGTGTGAATGAAGCACCCGTCTGGCTTCCTCGAGCCCGAATTGCCAAACGGGCCTTCGGGACAGAACCCACTGCTGCAGTGGGTCGGGGGTAAGCCCCGAGTCGTCTTCTCGGATAAGGATCTCCGCCGGCGAAATTCTGGCAATTTGGTCGTGCAACTGGGATGCGGGATAACACGCGGCTTCGAATCGCCCAGTGGAGAGTTCCACCCAAGCTAGTCCAATTCGAGGTTGTCCCTGGGGTTGGCTTGCGTTCGCTACCCCCGGTTTTGGTGAAAATACGCAAAGTAGAAGGTTGCTCGTGCTCGGGTCGAGCAATGCATCGTCGGTGAGTGTACCAGCGGTAACGATACGTTGAACCTCGCGTCGAACCAGCCCCTTAGCTGTGGCTGGATCTTCGATTTGCTCGCAAACCGCAACTCGAAATCCCTGGCGAACGAGCCTTGCTAGATAGCCTTCAAGCTGGTGGTAAGGGAACCCAGCCATTGGAATTGGGTTTTCTCCTTTGTCCCGGCTGGTAAGCGTAAGCCCTAGAACGCGAGCGACCGTTTTCGCGTCTTCGTGGAACAGTTCGTAGAAGTCTCCCATGCGGAAGAAGAGGATCGCGTCGCCGCTGGCAGCTTTGGCGTCCTCATACTGTTTCATCATTGGCGAGAGATTCATAATGTTTCTTTTGGGGAGCTCAGGCCTGAGTTTTCGAGAGCCGCCAGCGTGGTGCCTCGTCGGCGGAAAGGGAGGTAATGGGCAACCGAGCAGTCGGTTTCCCGGTTGCAGAAGTCCAATCTTCGAGTTTAAGAGAGTATGTGGGGGGAGGAGAAAAGAGGGAAGCGGGTAAAAGGAAGCCAGGAGCGGGGGAAGGCTGTTTTAACCATTGCAACCGGTGCAATCGGAATTCGATTTGAAAATCCTCGAAAGCGACCCAGGCAACCTCCCCTTGGGCGACTTGTTCTACTACGCCGCGGTTTCCGGAAATGACACCTTCGTAGGTCAGGTAAATTGGTCGGTGCGGGGGCAGGCGGAGAAAGCTGGACTGCCCGCACCACCCTTCAGGGGGGGTGGTGATTGCAAAAGCAAGCAAAAAATCTTTTGGCGGGGAATCCGACGGCGGGCTCGCTTGCATTTCCCTGGTGTTTTTTGATAGGAAGTGGGTTGGAAACTCGATCAGCCAGTCCCAATGCTCCGAGCGATCGGGGATTGGGGCCTGGGTGTGATGCAGGATAGAGAAGCGGGAAATACCGAGGGAGGGAGTCATTAGAGAATCTTTCCGGAGGTGATTACGGGAACTATTCCTGTAGGTTTGCATCCAAATCGGCGTCACAGGCCGTAGGATCGATTCGTCCGTAGGTCTAGGAAGTTTTTCAAGGAATTCAATGTTGGCAACGAGAATTGTCGAGTTGGATTTCGTGAAATTGGCCTCGTGGAGTGTTGCTGCATCGATAACGAAGGATGTTAGCGGTATTCTGGGAGGTGAGGCCGGTGGTCGTAATGTCTGTGAATGCGATGGGAAGGATCCGAGGGGAAATCGAGTACCTCTCTGGTCATTTCATTGCAAGCACGGTCCCCCCAACTATACTCGAACTCAATTGTCCAGCAGAAGAACCCCCCGCGTTAAGGCGGTTTTCCTGCCATTGTGACCCACCAATCTAAAAAATGGGTAAGAAGGTTTGCCGCAAATGGGAATCGATGAAACCAGGTCCAAGAACCGTCATCCGTCGAACAAAAAGCAAGAACGTCGCTTGAGCTTCAGGTCGTTGCTCTGCGAGCACTTGGAACGTCGCGAGGTGATGGATGCGGCTCCGGCCTTTGCTCCAGGAACCGACCCCCAATACATGAACGACATGATCGCTCAACTCGGGCGATTAAATGGCGCCAATGGGGGTGGCTTGCTCGGAGGTGACGGGGATGCCGCGAACGGAGGAGGCTTCATCAACTTGCAAGGCTCACGCTGGGCCAACCCGGTCGGTGGGGCGAGCCCAAGCAATGGTGATCCTGCGATCGTCTCTTGGAGTATCGTTCCTGACGGGACACAAGTCACGAACATCCAAGGTGGGCTTGCATCTTCGAACTTGGTCGCCTTCATGGATGGCATCTACGGTTCGGGAACTGGCCCGGTGGCGAATCGCCCTTGGTTTAACTTGCTTAAACGAACGTATGACGACTGGGGTGCGAAGTCCGGGTTGAGCTTTATCTACGAGCCTAACGACGACGGCGCATCGTATAGCGCAGCATCGCGCGGGGTCTTGGGTGTGCGCGGGGATATCCGTGTTGGTGGAACCGCTGTCGATGGTGACTTCGGTATCCTAGCTTTTAACTTCTATCCGAACGGTGGCGGTTCAACCGGCACGGACGGAGACATGGTCATCGATACGTCGGACCGCTGGTATCAGGACAATTCCGATGGACCTGGCGGTGAGAATCGCGGATTCATGAATGTCGCGTCGCACGAAGCAGGCCACGGCATTGGACTCGGGCACGTAATTCCAATCGACCAAACGAAGTTGATGGAGCCGATTGTTTCGACCGCTTACTTCGGCCCGCAGCATGACGACATTGTCGCCGCACAAACTCTTTATGGCGACAACTACGAGCAAAACGACGTCAACAGCCAAGCCGCGAATTTGGGTTTAGTTGGTAACGGCCTGAATCAATACGACTATTTGTCGATCGACCGAAGTGAAGACACCGACGTTTATTTGTTCACGGTCGGCAATGCAAAACTTCGTCAGATCACTCTCTTGCCTGACGGCAAGCTTTACGACGTCGGCCCTCAAGGCGGATCAGCTTCGCCGACGAACAGTTTGATCTACCGGAATCTTTCGTTCCAAATTGAAAAGCTCACCGGCGAAGTTGTCGCGGTCGCGAATGCAGGGCCTGCTGGCGTACCTGAAAGCTTACAAAGTCCAAACCTTCCTGCAGGTACATATTACCTGCGTGTTTTGGCAAACTCCGCTGGTGAGACGCAAATGTATAGTTTGCGATTCGAAGCGGACTCGAAGACTTCTTCGGGCCCAATTTTGATCGGCGTCCAGCCAAACAATAGCGAGTTGATCGAGAACGGTTCGATTCGAACGGTATCCCCTCGCGAGCTTACATTCCGTTTCGACGACGCACAGATCATCGATCCTTCGTCGGTAAGTGGGATTCGTGTAACGCGCGCTGGCGGTGATGGAACATTCGGTTTGCCAAGTGTTGCAACAGACTTCGGCACTAATGGCAAAGTCGACATTCAGTTGACGTCCAAGAACGCAACAGATGCGTTGCAGATCAACGTAACACGAGCTGACTTGGGACCGGGTGTCGGTCCAACACTCTCGATCGTTGGCAACGTCATCAGTGTCGTGTTGAACACCCGATCCGGATCGACTGTGACGGCCAAGCAACTGGTCGACTTGATCAACGCAACAGGTTCGCCGCTAGCGAAAAAACTTACTGCCAAGATCAATGGTGGCTTTGCGGATACGGTTCTCGGGACCGCAGATCCTGCGACCTACTCGCCCCTGAACCTTACCCAAAGCAATGATGTGATCGTGGCCCCAGGGGCTGTGATCATCGGTGATCGCCCGAACGAAAATGAAGTCACTCTGCGTTTTGCAGAAAACCTCCCTGATGATGCATATCGCCTCGAAGTCTTCGGCTTTGACGATGCTCAACTCGGCATCACTGGATTGCGAAACACCAATGGAGATTTGTTCCAACCACGCTTGAAGAATACGCGTCAAGACACGATCGAATTCCGAATCGATTTGGGATCGAAGGTCACTGCGGTGGTTCCGCAACCGGTTGTGCGAAACGCAGCTGGTGTATTGGAACAAAAACGTGACACGATCGTCGTCTACTTCGACAGCGAGAAACTGTTCGTCGAGAACGATGCATTTGGAAATCCGACCGCTGGCAGTGCCGAGAATCCTGATTTCTATCAGTTGCTCTATACCGCCAACACGGTTCGCAATACCGACGACATCACCTTCAAACCTGAGAAGGTAACTTACAACGCAAGCGCAAATACTGCGACCTTGCGATTCTCCTCCGACATCGATCTGTTGCCCGGCCCGTTCATTCCTTCGGCCAGCTTTAGGCTTCGCATCGGTACACGAGAAGCGACACCCATTCAGCCCGTTCGCAGCGAAGCGACAGCGACTGTCATTTCGGATTTGAACACAAATGGCGCAGCGAAGTTGCGATTCACGGCGAAGACGCTTGGTGAAGCCGGTTCGGGATTGCAAATCTCGTTTGTCAACTCGAGGATCGGTGGCGCTCCGACCGTATCGAATGTAGGTGGACTGATTGTTGTCGATATCGCTTCTGATACCGCAACCGCGATTGAAGTTGTCGATGCAATGCAAGTCTCCCCGGTCTCCTCGCCACTGATGACAGTGACGCTTGAGCCAGGAAGCGATCCGAACACCATCGTTGGTAACAGGGTTATCAACTACTCCCCGATCGGATTGGTCGGATTGGGTTCATCCTTCGGTGCATCGATGAACCTCGGAACCATCGGTTCTGAAAATGTACCTTTGACAAGTCTCTTGATGACCTCGAGCATTGACGCTGAGGTTCATCAGTTGGATCTAATTGGTGCAAACAACGATCCGGGAACTCGAAACGTCCCAGAAGCGTTTGAAAACTACATCAACCCAGCGTTCACCGGCGACAATTTCAATGGTGTCCGCACCGTTTACTATAACTTCCGCGATGCCTACGGCACCGTTGCAGGACTTACCCAATCCAACGCAATTACCGAAAAGCAGAAGGCTCGTATTCGCGAAGCATTCTCGCTGTGGGCTAAATCTGTAGGGGTACAGTTCGTCGAAACTCCTAGCAGTGGTTTGACGATGGCTCTTGGAGCTCTCTCCGCGTTGCCTGGTGGCGGACTGACGGTTGAGAATGCTGCAAGTGGCGGTTGGGGAGTTCGAATCGACCCGACCTACCAAAACTCCTTGGCTGTGTTCTCTGCGGACAATACTTGGAATGACAACTACGGTGAGAATCTCACCCGCGCAGCGATGGCAAGCATCGGTTTGATGTTAGGCTTGTCGCGCGCTGGCGATGCTGACCCATCGACTTTGATGAATTTTGATACGGGCTTTTTGAATTTCCCAAATGGCGCCGATCGCAACTTCGAGCCTGTCTTCCCGGGGAATCTCGACGTCTTGCGCGCAAACTACTTGCATCGCACCGAAGGCAGCGATATCGACTTGTACCGATTCGACGTCGACTATGGTCCCGATGGTCAATCGCGCCAAGGCGCTCTGGTAATCGAGTCCTTTGCAGAACGACTTGCGAGCAGCTCTCCACTCGATACTCGCTTGGCGTTGTACAAGCAGACTCAAGCTACCGCTGTCTCCAACTTGGGAGCCGGTGAAGGAATTTCGGTCAAGTTCACTGCGGTCCAACCTGGCAAGCAGGGGAACAATCTGTTGGTATTCGTTACTCGCAGCAACCGAGGTGTTGGTGCCCAACCGATTATCAACACTTTCCCTAACGCGATTTCGATCGATTTGAATGCAACCGTCGGTAGCGAATCGACGCTCGACGAGTTCCTCAAAGCTGTCGATAACGATCCATCTGCACGCTCGTTAGTGAAGGTCGATTTGTTGCGAGGGGATCGAAGTACCAAACTTGGTAATCGCGACATCACCTACTCGCCGATCGTTCTGACAGGCGGTTCAATTGACCTCATCGCTCAAAACGATGATTACTTTGGCAAGGATTCGTTGATTCGTATGAATCTCGATTCCGGAGTCTACTTCATCGGTGTATCTGCTTCCGGCAACGACAAGTACGATGCATCGGTTCCAGGCACAGGTTTCGGTGGAACAACCCAAGGCAAGTATGACCTGCGAGTCACGTTCCGCGCTCAGACCGATGGTTCGGATTCGATCCAAGATGTCGACAATGGTTCGAACGACTTGGCAGTGAACTTCGATGGAGATGGCGACGGAGTCGCTGGTGGCATTCATAACTTCTGGTTTGAAACCCGCCCGGTAGATCGTGTTTTGCGATTCAATTCCGGTGGCAACGCAGCGATCGATTCACGTATCGTGACGATTACTGGAGCGAACGGCACGGTTCGACGCTTCGAGTTCAGCCTCGATCCAATCGTTGGTGTTGGTAACACAGCAGTGATTTTCAATTCCCTGAGCACTGCCGCTGACTTAGCTAGTGCGTTGGCCAACGCGATCAATTCTCGCTCCGAGCTGGGCGTATTAGCGACTGCCAATGGTGCTCGCTTGACCCTCAAGGGAGAGCGATTGGTTCAGCTTTCAAATGGTTTGACAGCAATCGACTTGTTCGGAAAGACGATTTTCGTTGACAAGTCTGCCGGGCCGAATGCAGATGGTTCGTTGCTCAAGCCTTTCAACAACATCTCAGGTACCGGGGTTCCAAACGCATTTGCTGCTTCGGTCTCTGGAGACATCATTCGCATCGTCGGTAACGGTGGAGCGGACGGCAAGCTAGAGACATCCAACGATAACTTTGCTTACGAGATTGGTTTCGGTGTGCTTCCCGGTTCGGTACTCTCCGACGGTTCGACGATGGACGTTCCAAAGGGCGTGACCGTGATGGTCGACGCTGGTGCGGTCTTCAAGATGCGACGCTCGCGAATCGGTGTCGGCAGCTCGACTTTGGGCGTCGATCGCTCCGGTGGAGCTCTGCAGGTTCTGGGAACTCCAAGCTTGCTCGATCGCAGTGGCAACTCGATTCGCAAAGCCGACGGTAGCGTTGCTACCGGTAGCGTGTTCTTTACCTCCTGGCTCGACGAATCGATCGGCTTGGACAACTACGCTCCAACGACGGTTCCAGCTGCGGGTGACTGGGGTGGATTGGTCTTCAAGCGGGACCTTGATAAATCAGTAGGACGTTTTGACTTGGAAGACGAAGGTGTTTTCCGTCAATATGTCAATCAAGCCGATATCCGCTTCGGTGGATCGAGCGCTGTAGTGATCGATTCGGTACAACAAACAGTCAACGCGATTCAAATCGCTGATATGCGACCGACGGTAACTTTCAACCGTATTACCAACTCGGCGGACTCAGCCATGAGCGCCACGCCTGATAGCTTTGAAGAGACTCTCTTCAGCGATAACAAGTATCAGCGCAAGGGTTCTTTCACGCCTGATTATGACCGCGTAGGTCCAGAGATTCATGACAACGTTTTGGTCAATAACTCGATCAATGGGTTATTTATCAAAGTCTCGACACTGGCAGGTGGCGAAGTAAAGCAACTGACAGTTCCAGGCCGGTTCAACGATACCGACATCGTCCACGTCATCACTGAGAACATCTTGATCCAGGGGAACCCTGGTGGTGGAGTCCTCGATGCGACAGTGGTAGCCTCGAATCTGATTTCGCTTGCCCCATCGCTCGGCGGTTCGATGACACCGGGAGATTAT
>CAIJIZ010000031.1 GCA_903820735.1 uncultured Pirellula sp. | reverse complement strand
CGTTCCGTCTGCGGCAATTTGCGGTTGGGAGCTGAAACGCGATGGGTCCAATGCTCGAACTGCAAAGCTAACGCTTTGGCCGCCGGGGCCAACTTCGTCGACCGCGGTCGCAGGTCCTGCAACAATGTCCGTTACAAACCCCGGAATCGGGGAATTGCCGATGTCTTCCAAGACTGAAATCAATGAATTCGGGATCGTAAATCCAGGAGCATCATTGACGTCTTGTACGACAATCGTGAAGAACTGATCGGTCGAGCGATTTACATCCGAAATACCTGGGCGGCTTCCGGTCGCTGGTCCACTATCGACAGCAGTGACTCGTACCACGATCGGTCCGGAGTTGAGTGCGTTGACATCTGGTGCCAAATCATAAGTCAATTGACCATTCGGATTGATGCGTGGTTGCCCTGCTAAACCATTAAATCTCGTTGGATCTAAAGCTACCACTTCAAACGATACCGTTTGACCGACTGTTGGTGGATTGAGCCCCAGTTCGTCCGTTGCCGTTGGAGGTCCAGCAACGATGTTGGTTACGAATCCATTGACTGGAGTTACTTCCAAGTCTTCTTGGATGTTGATCACATTGTTAGGGATCGTAAAGAGCGGAGCATCGTTGACTTCGACTGGAAGGATCGTGAAAGTCTGCGGTAGGGAACGATTGATGTCCGGTCGTCCAGGCCTCGATCCCGCTGCATTTCCACTATCGATCGCGATGACTTCCACCAAGATCGGGGCAGAATTCAAAGCGTTGACATCGGTATTCAAGGTGTAGGTCAACGTACCATTCGCATCGATAGCGGGTTGCCCGGCTGCCGTGAAGCGGGTTGCATCCAAAGCGGTGACTTGGAAGGAAACCGTCTGGGCAGGAATGCCATTTACTAAACCTAACTCATCGTCCGTCGTCCCCTTGCCAGGGAAAATGAGGTTCAAGAACCCAGCGGTTGAAACCGTGGCATCTTCGAGCGGAGCTTGTTCAACTCGCGGAATGTTGAACAACGGTGGATCGTTCACATCGCGAATCGTGATCGTCAGCGTACTGTAGATCAATGTCGGTGGAACGTCATCCTGACCAGGTCGCTTCGGCAGATCATCTCCACCGGCTACTCCGGAGTCTTCGATCAAAATTCGAACCAATACATCCCCGGCGATCAGACTGTTGTAATCGGTCGGCGGGATGTATGTGATCCGGTTGTTCGTAAGTGTTAGGGTTTCTCCCAGGCCGCGATCGTTTACCAATTCGGCTTCGACAATCGTCAGGACTTGCCCCGCTTCGTTGGTGTCGTACAGATCACCGTCTGTCCCGGAGGGACGATCTGGCTGGGTTCGGTCGTTCTGTGTGAACAACGAACCATCCCATGTAATGGTCTCGTCTTCGTTGATCGTCGCATTGTCGTCAACGGCTACAGGAGCATCATTAACCGGTGTGACTGTAATGGTAACGGTAGCTGCTACGTTGCTGGTCATCCGAGGGTCGGTTGCCAGGTATATGAAGCTGTCAGTTCCAAAGAAGTCTTGTTTCGGAGTATAAACAAAGGATCCATCGGCCGAGATGGTCAAGTATCCGTGCTCTGGGCCACGAACTGGCTGAACGCCAGGTTGGCTCAAGTCCGAATCGAATACACGAATCGTTTGCCCATCGACATCGGAATCATTCGAGAGAACGCCTGGTGCAGGAATGATGAGAACATTGTCTTCGGCAACAACGAAGTTGTCGTCAGCTGCTTGTGGTGGGGAACCAGCCAACACTTCGATCAAGTGATCTTCGACTTCGCCGCCGATTCCCAAGCCGTAGGTGAACAAGCCACCAGTGCTGCTGAGTCGGAATCGTGCAGTGGTATTTCCGATCGCTGCACTTGCTGGCGTTGTGACATAGAACGTGTTCGCTCCAGCAATCACAGGTTGGGAAGCGAGAATTCGCTCGCCAGCATCTGAGAAATCATTGTCTTGATTCCAGTCGATCCAAGCATCGACAAAGCCACTTGTCGAAGCGGTGACCACCACTGGTGTGGCCAAGGCATTCGCGTTGAACCAACTGTTGAACGATACGCCGTCTTCGTCATCGCCGGAGATGCGAATCGAATTATTCACGACGCTCACTGTCGGCAACTTGAGCTTCGAATCCGCGATCGCTGTGTTGATCGCAGTAGCTAACGCGTTGGCGAAAGTGGAAGGAGTTACAGTGGTTAAATCAACCAATACCGCTACGTTGCCAACAAGCAACGCAGTTGGCGTTGCCGCAGGATTCGTGTCGATGACTTGTAACCCAACCGTATTACCAAATCCGTCGGTGATGCTCATGGTGTTGCCCGCAGACAACCCTGTTAGAACAGATGCAACCGTGAATTCCGTCGAGCCCGAGAGCGAGCGAGTCAGCGCTGTTCCAGCGTTGCTCAAATCGAATAGGTGTCCACTGGTTCCGCCAAGTGATAGGATTGAACCTGTCGCAGAGGAGTGAATGCCAGTGATGCTTCCGTCAAGAATCGAAGCCAATACGACTGCTTGTAATCGACTTGCTACATCTGCTCCAGTGACGGCGCCGGTGAGGTCCACCGCGCGAGCTCCAGGAATCGTAACCGCACCGCCAAGTGTGAATTCGTAAGTCACGGACTTGGCCACCGTGTCGGAAATCGTCAGCGACTTGCCGATCATCGAAGCATTGAAGGAGCTTGCGATCAACCTTGCTGGTCCCTTAGGTGAGACTGCCAAGAAATTGCTTAGCGAGCCAAACGCAACCGCACCATCAAAGTCATCCGAATCCGCTGCGGCCGATGGTACACCATCGACATCGCCATCTGCATAGACACCTAAAACAAGCGACTTCGCATCATCAGGGTAAAGTCCGTGACGCACACCGTTGTTAGCCAACGTCGTTGAACTGTTCGAACCAGTTCCTGTACGTTCGATCGCATCCCCATAATCGACGGCGACCTCTGGCATCAAGATGGTGAATTGAGTTAGCGAGTTCGCACGATTTGCTTGGAGGTTATTTCCTGCCAAGTCTTGAATTGCAGGAATCGATAGGCTAGCGGTCATGCCTGTAATGCTGCTGACACCCTCGACAAACACCAATCCGTTTGCCAAAGAGTAGGCACTAACACCTGAGCCAACTTGGTTCAAGGCTTTGGTGATTGCCGTGGACATTGCAATCGCATCAAAACCGGGTACTGGTAAAAACTTCACTGGAATCGCACCGGCTCGTACACCGGGGCTACCCGAAAGGATCAAGGAAGAACCGGCGACGTCCAGGATATCTCCAACATTTCCACCTACCACGACCCTGCCACCGGAAATTGCTTGGACTGGCCATCCGTCTTGACGGATCACTGGATTGACCACTGCAGCGATCTTGGCTGCCAATTGATCAGGAGTGTCGCTCGCCAAGTAAGTAATGATCTTCGTGCCAAAGGTGGTCGTCGTGTTCCCAGCGAGATTGAACTCAAAGGTGACTTGTTCACCACCATTTGGGGTGTAACTGAATTTCTGTCCATCCGAAACACCACCTGCTGGAACAGACAACATAAATCCGCTGTCGAGCTCCAACGACTTCGTTCCGCCGCCCGCAAGTGTTATGGTGAATCGATCACCGTCGATTCGGCTAGCCGCATCATCTGGAGCAATGACTCTCAATATTGGCTTGTTGATCAGCGTTAACTCATAGACGCTGTCTTGGCGCCAGAAACCAGCAAGTGGAGTCAAGCGAATCGTGCGGCTGTTGAAACTGTAGCCAAATACGTAGTCGATGCCTGGGCTAAGCATGCGACCATTTTCCGTCAAAACCACGTTCTGAGCGGTGATGGTAAGCGGGTCGGGACCGGTACCGGCTCGTTCGTCGATCAGAATCTCGAAGTAATCGATGTTTCCAGTCCGAAGCTGAACGTAGGTGTTCGATCCATCGAGGTCCACGCCTGCAGAATCGTTATCCAAGGGACGTTGCAGGACAGCTAGCGGTCCATCGAGATCGACTCGGTCCAAGGCACCTCGGTCCGCGAAGACGTTCGATCCCAATCCACCCGGTGTGCTGACAGATGGATCATCGCTGCGTAGCAATCCATAAGCATCAAATTCTGGAGCGATGATCGGGCTCGTAGGTAGTCCGACTGCAGAGCGAACTTGATCGAGCAAATTACGGTCTTCCAACGATGCGATCGAAGAGTCAATCGCTCGCGAAAGGGCTTGCAAGTAGAACCTGTCGCGGCTTGGATCGACAAACAATGGTTCCCCAGCATTCAAGAAGATTGGGAACGACTGCGAGTTGTTCAATGCTGCAGGAGTAACATTGGTTGCATTGCCTTGGTACAGGTTCGCACCCAAAACGATCGAACTGAGCAACGCAGTGTTGTTCGTAACGTTGATACCATTTTGAAGGTTCGAGAAGATGTTGCTCAAAATCGTAGGCGATGTGTTCGCTTCAACATCTATACCCGTTTGGCTTGCACCAGCGCTCGATCCGTGAATCGTGTTGTTGATAATCCGCGCAACGGTCACAGGCGCATCCGGTTGAGCACCACCAAGGTTATCTCCGCCAATACGGATTCCACCTGTTTGATTGCCAGCCAAGATGTTGTTGATGATCACTGGACCAGGCGCCAGACGGCTATTGTTCAAAGTGATCATGTTTCGAACCGAACCGGGATAAGGCCGATCGATCGACTCGGTGGACATCGGTTTCTGACGCGATCCAATCGGTTGCGTCGACACTACATCCATGTTGATGAAGCGGTCGCTCAGGTCGCGCGGCGCTGGAATCAAGTTGATACCGTATTGGGACGATCGCAAGATCGTTGCACCGGAGATGATCAACTGACCTTGATCGCGGAAAGTATTCGCGTCACCAAGATCTTCTCCCCACTGCGTGTGTTGACCGTACTTGATCACCGAAAGTGCAGAAGCGGTCGGAACGCCACTACTGTTGAGCAGTGTGAAGTCAGAATTTCCGAACAAGTCCGATGCTACGTTTCCGTTGAGCTGAATCTTGGTCCAACGAGCCAAGTCGTATAGAGCCGTTCCGTACATCTCTCCGTTGATTTCGGCGGTGACACCTAAAATCGCACGAACAGCACCATCGTTGATTGCATTGCGGATAGCAAATGCGATTTCCGTATCGCTTGCGTCCGGTGCAATTGGAATCCGTACGCGTCCAGGAATAAGCGGACGGAAAGCCGGGTCGCTTGCATTGGCGGATGTGAAGACATTGAACTCAAAAGTAACGACATTCACGCCGTTGCTCAAAGTAAAGTGGTAACCATCTCCGATCCGACCAGCCAAACCAGTGGTCTCAAGTGCGATTGCGCGAACTAACCGATCGTTGGTGTCGAAGGTGCGTCCCTTTGGACCGACGAACGGTACTGGAGCAATCGCTAAGTCCTGACCTTCGGTCTTGCCGTAATCTGGTGCGGTACGAACTTCAAGTTGATACGCCCCTGTTTCCAATTGTGGGGCACCTGCGCCGTTCGGGCCACCGTACAGTTCATATTGGAAGGAATCTCCGAAAGTAGGTGGCAAACTTTGACCGTTGGATACCATCTCTCCGCGTTCGGCGAAGCTGATCACGATATCATCGATCGTCACAGCCATCGGTGTTGCGGTCGACCCGTTATTCTGACCACGGCGTGCGGCTTGCGTAAACCGGAAACTCGTGTCTCTTGGGCCAAACAAATCCCCTAGCCGATTTCCGCTTAGTCGCAGGATACCTTGATCGTCAACATTCACACCTGTACCAAAGAGCTTGATGGTGTCTAAGTGATAACGCCACACATCCAAATTATCTTCTTGGCCTGCAACGTTTAATTCACCAGCCAAAGCGACCCGAATCGCATCCCGAACATTTGGCAATGCAACGGGTGCTGTATCATCAAAAGCAGGCATTGAATTGTCGACAAATACAGGCACGTTACCTGCCGTCACCCCTGGCTTGCCAGTGATGATCGCTCGGTCTGCACCAAGGATGTCGTAATCCGTTGCCAAGACGGAGTCCGCCAACCGAACCCCATTGAGTTCGGTGATGTTCAAAATGTTGCTTGCCGCTGTGCTCGTGATGACGGTATAGCCAGCCGCAGTCAATACATTATTGATCGAAGTGGCAACTGTCTCTGGCGAGTCAGTCGAGGCAAACGGAATCAAATTCGCCCCTGGGGCTGCGGAGAACGTATATATATCCGCACCGATCTTCAGCTGATCGCCATTCTTCAAGCTTCGTCCGCTCGGAACGTTGAGAACGAGTCCGAGGTCAAATTCGAAGGTCGCAGTGGTGGTCGCATTGGAAACAGTGAAGGTGTTTCCGTCCATGATGCGGTCGCCGGGAACAGCCGACAATTCAATACCACCTCGCAATGGGTCGTTGGTGCGGAAGTCACCTCCTGAGTTGAACTCAAAACGGATCTTCACATCGCGCTCACCAGCCAACGAACCGAGTTCCACGCGAGCTTGTCGCCAACCTTGATTATCGAAGGCTGACGAGGAGATGTAGCTCTTCCCGAACGGATCTTGGTTGCCGTTTCGAGGAACGTCGTATTCGGAGAACGGCGGGAACAATTGACCATCTGCATACGAATTATCCACAAAACCTGCGGAGTTGTTCGTTGTTAGCAATACCCACTGTCCATCTTCACCCGCACCGTAGACGCGGAACGAATCGAGGAACGCGGTTTGACTACCATCACCGAAGATATTGCCGTCGTTGTTGGCAGTCGCGTTTTCGGTACGCAGGTTGTAGTTGAAGTACATCACCGGCTGATCACTCGATGAGTAGCTGCTAAGGTCAAGCAGTGTGCTTTCAAACGCACCGAAAGCACCACCGGGCATCGCGAAGGTGTTTTGCAGGGTCGAGAACGTATCGGTTCCGAAAATACTTTGGTTAGGGAAGTTCGCTGGAATCGCGAAACGCATCGCGTTGTTGCCAGTGCTCTGAGATGCACCCGAGCGATTAAACGTCTGCGAGCGACCGTGACCGGTCGCTTGCGATGAATCCGGATCCGAATCTGAGACGTGCCACAAGTTCGCATCGAGCGCACTGAAGTCGATACCGGTAGGAGCTGTAACACCCAAGTTGACGGAGCTTGCTCCCAATGGGAATATCGGTTGGAATTCGCCGGCGGAAGTAAAGGCGTACATCACCCCTGCCGTTGACACACCGAACAAGAGATCTGCGAAGCGCCCATCTTCAACGTTTGACGGACCACGAGTAAGACCGGTGAAGCGGATTACTTGATTCGTCGTCGGGTCACGCAACACAATTCGTGAAGGAGCCGACAATCCTGTAATTTGTGGTGTTACCAATTCCCCTTGATTTGTCACACCGAACACCCCGATACCGACGGTTGTCAAACCGGTAACTTCCCCGACCGCAGTCGGGAACGAACCAGCTTCGACAATATTGGTCCCCGCAGTTGTAAACAACGCACCAGGATTGTTCTCATAGAACGCTTCTGACCTGTCCCCGGTACCCGGCGGGAAGCTCTGTGCCACGCCTGTATCTGGATTCAGGAAGTAGAGAATGTTTCGAGTCAAACCTGGTTCAAGATTAGGTGTTTCGTTGAATCCACCATCTCCGCGTCGTGTTGCTACGCCAAAGAAATTGGCTCGTGAATCCGCGAGCAGACTCGTGTAGCTAAGAGCCGTGAAAACCATCCCGTCACCCGGTCCTGCACCACCATCGGCCGAGGGTCGAACGTCCAAATTACCGTTCGCATCGACGTATCCACCCCAAGTCAAAATGCCTGAGGAGTTCACTCCGGGTGTTGCGAGTCCGGTATCTCCAACGTCGATACCGAAGAATTGTCCCGCGTTGGTATCAGTAATCGGGCCGTTTGCAACACTGAATCCCATTGCAGATCCAGCGGGTGAAACAGCAACATCGCGAGTGACAAAGGCGTTCGGGTATTGGAGAACATTGACCCCGTCACGACTCATGTTTGCTTCGATAGCACCGGTCAGAGGATTAACGAACGACATGCTTGTCGATCGCGATGTAAACAAAGTAACATCAGCCAAGTTGAATGGAACTTGTCCACCTACGAAGACGGTCGGAGCCCCAGAAGCTGTTGTTCGCGGTGGTTGTTGCTCGAAGCGGTCTTCACCAACACGAGCGACCGAATCAAGTGGCTCGAGCCGCAAGTTCTGTGCGCCAGGAATCGTCGTTACGTCTGCTTGCGTAAACTGACGCAATCCAAAATACGATACTGACTTGTTGGTAATTGCCACAGTGTATTGTCCCGGTGGCATTTCGATTGGACCGATGTACGCGTCGCGTGTTCCAAGCGATCCGCGAGTCAAATCGTTTTGATCGGTACCTTCAAGCACTCTTGGCTGATCGTCTTGAATACTCGAATCATCAGCGGTTAATACCAATGTAAGGTTTCCGCCAGCTTCGCGACGGAAAATCCAAAGCTGCGTGTTTGCGCGTCCTAGACCATCGGCATAGTCGAGATCGAAAATCAAAGATCCGTGAGCATCGACTCGCAGCGGGGTATTCGGCGTGTTGCCTGGAAGCTGTTGTACAGAATCTTCGTCGCGTCCAACTTCAAAATTGAACCAATCGATGTCTGAAGCAGTCGCCAAATTACCTGCGACTGAAACCCCAGCACGATCATTGACCATGACGTTGCCCAAGTCGAGGGCAGAGGAAAGCTGATTGCTTGCGTCGTTCGCCAATTCAGCAAATTCACCAACGAGTGGCGAATGGATCGGATTGCCGAAGACTTCGATGCCGCTCGTGGCAAACCGAAGATCCGCAAACCGAACGGTCGAACCAGCGATCTCTTGTTTCTCTTGCAATCGCAAATGAAGCTTGTAGGCACCAACGGTAATACCACCCGTCGTATCGAGTGGATCGGTCGCGAGAGCCGGTAACTTATTGCTACTTCGAACTCTTACGAAATACGAATTCGTTGTTCCGGCAACCCCTGGAAGAATGATTCGCATACCGGCATCGCGTGGATTGGTGGCTTGGAAGTCGACATTCGATCCTGCCGCCTGCGAGTTCTGCACCTCGGTAGCTAATTGATCCATTGGGTACGCGCGGATCTCCGTCGGATAATTGGGATTACCGAGTTCCGTGTCGTTGAGTGATTCGCTCAGAGAGTCATCGCTCAGTGCCATGATCCGTCCACTCTCATCGATCAAGTCAATGATCGAATCGAGGGATCCAGAAGATTGATCGATGTCGATCCACAACGTACCTCCGGCAACACCTGAGAATCGGTAAACGTCCATATCCGTCGGTGATGCGATCGACCCGGTCAAGCTCACACCAAGACGAAGGTTCTCGTCGCCGAGTTTCAAGTTACCTGCAAGCTTGCCGATGTCTTGGGCTTGGGATGGAATGTCATTATCGCCGCTTGATGCAATGCGATCGGATTCCAATTCATAGGTCATGTCGACGTTGCGATCATTGCTGAACGGTGTGAACCGTACGCTTCTCCAATCTCCAGGGCGTGGAGTAGAAGCCGATGCATCGTTGTTCGTGTCGCGCAAGGACGCGCCTTCGTCATCAAAACCCGCTCCGATCGAGTCATCAGCGAGCGATGTGATCACCACAGGGAATCCGGGCGATCCAAGTATTTGAACCGTTCCACCGATTCGGTCTTGAATATCCAACGGACGACCGGCAGCTGTGATTCCTGCGTTATTGCTGGCTTTGATCACCAAGCTCGAATCGACCTTGCTCGCAAGTCGCAGTCCACCGTAAGTGTGGAAATCAGGAACAATGACTTCGCTCTGCAAGATGTGAACGATGTCCGTATCATCCCATACCGATTCGCTTAACAACGTTCCGCCGCGTACTCGCATCCCATTCAGGGCGTTGTTGCCCAGACGGTTGTTAAATACAAGTGGTCCGTAGTTACCCAGACCAAGATTGGTTTCGCGTGCATTGAATCCAGTTGCTCGTCCAGCGTCGCGTACTGGTTTTGCACTGAGGCTAGTGGTGTCAACGCTAATCGCAGCGGTGTTCGCTACGTTGTTATCGCGAATGATGTTGTTGACAATTACAGGTTGGCTTGAAAGGACGAAGATGACCGCGCCGTCGTTGTTGCCACGAGCATCGCGGTTCGTGCCGCTCGTGTTCGTTCGGCCTGATCCGTTGACTTCAATTACCGAATTTGCGATTCGAGCCGTGGCTTGATGAACTTCGATTGCGTTGAACGAAGCGAAACCGCCAGGGATTCGCGATTCACCACCTGCAAAGGTGATGCGAGCATTGTCGATGCTCAGTTCGCTCATGTGTCGAGCTAAAATGCCCGACCAGTTACCCGCGGCACCCGTCGTGGCTGACCCATCATTGTTGGTATCAAATGTTCCACCTGCTCCATAACGATCATCGAGTCGCGAGGTGAAAATGACTGGCTTGGCTTCCGTTCCTTCAGCGATGAACGTTGCGCCGATTCCTACTTCCAAGCGTGTGCCGAGAAGTTTCAGTACCACCCCTGGGTCTACGACAAGCGATGCGTCTTGACGTGAACGGTTCAATACCGTGAGGCCTTGAGTCTGCAACCTTCCATTCAACGTGATGTTGTTATCGACGTAGGAAGTATCGTCTTTGTTTAGCAGTGCTGCGAGTTCAAAGTTTCCTGCGGCATTGACTCGCCGGTAGATTTTTCGTGATACGTAATCGCTGGTTGCAACTGGAATGTTCGTCAATCGAACCGAGCGGTTCGCCGCGACCAGCAAGCTTGTCGCCGAGCTTGGCAAACTCTCTTGTCCGAATCGATCCACGTAGGTAACGATGTATTCCAACGCGCTGGCAGTGGTAAAGCCGCTACCGGATGTTGGGGTTACGGGTGTGAGTTGCATCAACGATGTGTTCGGTCCCACGATTTCGCTCAGCGCGCCACCTGGGGTGCCGGAAATCACAAGGTTTTCACCAAATACTAGAGTGATTTCCGATTCGTCAACCCGAGCGTGAGTAGTCAGGGACTTGAGCGGTTGCCCTGGCAAAGTTTCTACTCGAACGAATAGACCATTGATCGTGTTTCCACGAATGTCATTGTTGTATATTACCGGTCCGACGCGACGGTAGTCGGGTACGAAGGCTCCGCCATTCTGATAGCGAGGCTCAGTGAAGAGGGTCTCTTCGAAGCTGTTCGGGTCAGCGCTGATCGCGGAGTCTGCACTCTTGGTGATACGGTTGCCAAGAATCAACGGACGAGCTTCGCTAAGTTCGATCGGGCTTGTAACCTTCGCTTGCGATCCCGAACCGACCAATCCTCCACCGAAGGTCATCGATGCATTGGAGATCGTGTTCAAGAAAATACCTTCTCGTTCACGATCAAAGCGACCTTGAGATCGATCCGCATCGTTGCGAATTTCGATCCCACCCCAGTCTCCTGGTTTCGCGGTGGTCGTCAGTGGGTTCGTATCGATACCAAGCGTCTCGTCCGTATAGGAAGTGAAGTAGACGGGCAAGGTCGGAGTTCCGAGAACTTGGATTGCCGCACCTGAGCGGTCAATCACACCGTCACTGCCAACCATGACTCTCGTTCCACCGAGCTTCATGATCGCGCCAGCGTCAATCATCAACGTGACACCCTTGGGAACTTCCAAGCGATCACCATCAGAGAGTGTCGAACCGAATGCACCCTTGCCAACTTCATACGCAGCGACAGTTTTTAGATCAGGGATCGGGCTCGCTGGGTTTAATCCTGCCAAGCGAATGATATCCCCGGGCTGTGCCGCAGCAACTGCAGAGGAGATCGACTTGAATGGATTCGCCAACGTACCCAGCGTTGTCAGACCTGAATAGGCTTTGTCGACGACCAAGGTGCGCGGTGTTGCTGAAGTAGTTCCATATCCGCTTGCTGCGCGGAACCAGAAGTTGAAATCGCCGCCAGCGATTCCGTCACCGTCCCCATCGAGTGCAGTCCCAACGGCAGACGATGTGAAGCTTTGTTCGGCTATCGAACGTGAATCAATGCTCTTGAAATCGAATCGAAGTTGATAATTACCTTGGCTCGTCGCACCACTTCCGGTATCGAGCACTTGAGGATCGCTGTCCTCATTTCCCTTGCCAGTTACAGCAACGAAATACTCACCAGGGCTCAATGCAACATCGATCAAGGAGTCTTGACTGATGTAGTTATTGTTTGCCGAGACGATCGACAAGCTACCGGTTACCGCATCTCGCTTGAGAAGCGTAATGTAGGTATCGAGGTTGCTTGAATTGTTCAAGCGTTCTGCGATGGTCTCTAAGCGAACTTGACCTGCAGCAGCCAATTCAAACCGGTACAGATCGACATCCCGGTTGTCGGGACGCAACAAGTGTTGCGCATGGATCTGATCGATGGTACCTGGGAAGATTTGCTCCAACGGGTTTGCGCTGGAGGTTAATCGAGTTCCGACGACTCCGCCCGCAGCGTTCGTGGTTCCGCCATTGCTGTCGCTACCCATGATCGTACCGGCGGGCAGATCGTAAGTATGGTCAAAGCCAAGTAGATGGCCTATCTCGTGCATTGCGGTAGTGAAGAAGCTAAATGGGCCGTTTTGCGGATCGGTTTGCCCAGCAATTGGGGTCGCAGGTACGACTTCGCCGCCGAGTGGTTTTTGGGAAACCCCAAAACCGAAAGCGTTATCCCATGGTTCGCTACCGTCGAGGATAACCATATCCCAAGATTCGAGCGGGTTGTCAGGATTTGCAGCAGCGCCGGCTACCCCCAAGATGTCTCCTGGTCCGCTGATGGTCGATCCCACGGGGATCATGTCGCCGACGATAACGTTGAAAATACCAGGTGCTGTCGGACCGGTATGCTCGACGAAATCTACACCCATGTATCGCGAATAGAACTCGAAGACTTCGCGGATACGCTGTTTCTGTTCGGTCGAAATGGCGGTGAATAGGCGTCGACCGGAGGAGTCCACGCCGTACGCTTGGCCTTCCATGAAGTTGTACCGAATGGTTCGGATTTCAGGACTTGCATCCGGTGCGAAATTCGGAGGTCCCCAAATAATGTCAGGGCTTCTCAAAGACCGGTCTTCTTGAATGTCCCTATGGCCGGGCTCTTGGCTGCTGCCTGGGAAATCCAATTGCAAAGGATTCGAGGCAACCCGAATCTCTTGCTGCAAAATAGTTGATAGGCTACCGTTGATTGGTGCGCCACCATTGATGCCAAAGGCACCACTGAGGAATCCTGCTGGATCAGTACCTGGAACTTGTACTGGAACCGTCGCGGGATTGGTTACGGAGGATATGCTCGCTTCCGATCCGACTCGCAGACGATAAGTCCCGCTTCCACCTAGAGTATGGATCGCGTTCGCGAATTCCAACGTCGCCAATTTCGTTGCAGGATCAAAAGTGACCTTCGTCGGCGTGAAGACCCTGTCGTCGAACGGACTGACGGAGTCGTTGGTGAAGATCAAGTTGTAATAGCGAGGATCGACAACACGAGGATCTGCCGCAGGTGCTAAATCCCCAGTGGAGACCTTTCTGTCGTACAGCTCAGAGTCATTGAAATAAACTTCAATGGTATCAAGCTTCTGAGAAAGCGTTCCGTTCGCTGCGCGCTGCAGAGGTTGCGGAACAATAGCCGTGATCTTTGAACCCAATTCGAGGTTGAATTGATAACTATCCCGATCGGTCCCTGACTTACGCGGCTTCAACGCATCGTTGTCAACGGTTCGAACGGCATTGATTCCCTGACCCGGCAAATCAACTCCGAAGACTTCTACACGGTACAAGTCATCCGGCAAGGGTTGGGAGAATCTCGCGACCACGACTCGACGGTTGGAAGTATCTGCGAAATCCAAGTATTCCGGTGTCACGAAGATATCGGTCGATACCCCTGCGGCTCCAAAAATCCCATCGCCGCCGGCTCGTGTAATACGAATGCCATTGCGGAGTGTCGATTGGCGAACGTCTTCTCCACCCGCGAAACGGAAGATCAGCTCCCGCGGAGACTCGCTGAGGCTATTCTCGCGAGTAGTGGAAAGAATTTCCCCGGTATTAGGTGCGACCGACAAGAGTCGGAAATCGAGGTCGAGAATGTCTCCCGCCATCAACTCCCGGCGTTCAAGGTTTTCGCACAATATGTTGCGAAAGCCCTTGCGTCGTTCTCCCTTGTTGGAACGAATGCCATTTACCGATCTCGATGCGTCAATTCCCATGTTGAACGAACCTTGGAACCGTGCGGTACTAAAAAATGAATGACGAGAAATATGTTCAGGGAAGGGGCCGTTATCGCCCCCTTCCCTTACGCGTTTAATGTTTTATCAGTTGCCGAACAAATCCATCAGGGCATGATCAAGTGAATCATTCCCATCGGAATCGTCCGTTGCTGTACCACCCTCTTGCGAGAGTATTCCAGCAATTTCATCGAACTCTGAATCCCACAAGTCTCCTTCGAAGAGACCTTCAACTGGGAAACTGTTTGTTGAACTAGAGGTCGGACCAATCAAGGTCTTCATCATACCAGTCGAGCCAACGCTCGTGGATGAGGTAGGTAGCTCTCGGCCAACTTGAACCGTTGAAACCCCGAAATCAATCGGTGCCCCTTGTCCCTTCGGCGAAGAATTAACCAGACCAGGACCTACTGCAAACTGGACGAATCCACCTGCATCGGATCCCTCTCCTTCGCCCGATCCGCTCGCTGCATTGATCTTGTCGATCACTGCAAGCACATCGAGAGGCGTCACGACGTTATCGCCGTTGACGTCCACATAATCTGGAGGTCCAGGAAGACCGGCTACTGGAACTGAAGGACCTCGCGAATTGAGCAAGTTGACCAAAATCAACACGTCGATCGGCGAAATGAATCCGTCAGCGTTGACGTCCCACTTTTGGCTTGGGTTCTGATACTTAGGCTGTGGTGGTCGGCCAATGGTAATCGTGACCGTCGTCTGTGGGCTCGACGCCCCCAGCGTGTCCGTAGCACGATAAGTGAAGGTGTCCGTAGTTCCAAACAAAGCCGTTGGACCTGGGATGTAGGTAAACGTTCCGTTTGGATTGAGCGTTACCGAACCTCGTGCTGGCAGCGATACCAAACTTGAGGTCATCGCGTCACCTTCCGGATCACGATCGTTCGCCAATACTCCATCGTCCGCAGTGGTAACCGTCAAAATACCCAGTGGGTCGGTTGTCACCAATGCAACACCTTCAGGGGTGTTGTAGAAGTCAGGTTGAGTGATCGGAGCATCGTTGACCGGTGTAACGGTGAGCAAGAACGAATCGGAAACTGAACGATTGGTTGTGTCGGTTGCGGTTACCGAAATCGTCGTTTGTCCCGAGGCGTTCGGAACCAATGTCAACTGAATCTTGTTGCCTTGAATGGTGACCGTCGCAACCGATGGGTTGCTGCTGGTCGCCGTGAAGGTCAAGAAGTCGCCATTGATGACATCCGGATCAAAGAAATAGTTCGGGCTCAGGTCGAAGACCACTGGAAGCGAATCTTCCGACACGTTGCGATCGGGCAATGGATTGACCAAACGGGGGTCGTCGTCAACAGGTGTAACGACCAACACCATCGTATTGGTAACCTTCAATCCCGCACGATCCATGGCTTCAACGACAATCGTCGCTTGGCCATTTTGATCAGCCTTTGGCCTTACAAACAACTTGCCACCGGAGATGGTCGGTTCGACCAATCCGACATTGCTGTTGCTCAGCACGCGATAAGTCAGTTCGTCACCGTTCGTGGCGATGTCAGGATCACTGAAGTAGTCGGAGAGTTGATAAGCTCGCTCTGGAGAGTCCTCTTCCACCGTCACCGTACCGAACGGCTTGACCACGAATGGTCGGTCGTTGATCGGAGATACGATTACCGTAACGGTTCCTTCAGACGTTTGCGGATCAGGCTGATTGTTGCTCAACCCGTCATCCGTAACGAGATACTTGAAGGTGTCTGTGCCATTGAAATTCGCTGGCGGATAGTAGAACACTCGATCTCCAACGATCGCTACCGTTCCACCCATTGCCGATGGATTGACCAAGCCGCTGAAATTCAAAACTTGAATCAACTGTTCGTCAGGTGGACCCACAAGGTCACCAGCTAGCAAGTCGGTGAGCGAAATGCTAACCGGGACGTCCTCGTTGGTGAACAACGTTTTAGGGGTCGTAATCGGCGGGTCATTCTTATCGAGCACCGTAAGGAAAATCGTCCCAACGGCTGTAAGTGGATCTGCCAAATCTCCAGTCACACCATTGTCGACGATGGTATACGTGAAGAAGTCATCGCCTACGAAGTCCGTTAACGGAACGTAGGTGATAACGCCACCAACAAACCGAACCGAACCACCCTTTGACGAGAGTCCGTCGACTGCCAAGATCGTCAGTGTCTGATCGCTCTCGTTGGCCGGGCCAGGTGATGATACCGCCAGGATGTCCGAAGTCGGAATGTTGAGAACTTGATCTTCATTGATCGTGTAGTTCAAGTTCCCTGCAATCGGAGGATCGTTGACTGGACGGACGTTGATCACCGCTGTAGCGGTTGTCAACGAATCGAGTACCCCATCGCTTACGATGTAAACAAAGGAATCCTGTCCGAAGAAGTCTTGTTGCGGAATGTAATCAAAGGTGCCGTCATCGCGGAACGTAAAGATCGCATGATGGGATGGTTCTTGAACCAATCGAGCGATCAGCGGCTTACGATCTGGATTGATATCGTTGGCCAGCACTCCATTGTTACCTGGGAATCCGTCCGCATCGAAAGGATCGTTGGTTGAAAGCCCACCGAATTGGTCTTCGTTCATGACATAAGAGTCATTGACACCGACAGGTGGTGTACCTGGGATGATACTGATTCGGTAGTCTTCAACTTCCCCATCAACAGCCAATCCGGTCGGCAGAATGTTTCCTTCGCTCGAGACGCGGAACCTAGCAAACGAGGTGGTTGCTACGGTTACGTTTGGTGCTGTACCCGGCACGCGAACCTTCAAAGTTTGCGTAAGGTTTAGCTTGTCGAATACGAAGTTCGTGAAGACTTGCTCGCCTGGATCGGTCCAGTCACCGTCGAAGTTAAAGTCGATCCAGCCGTTGAGCACACCTGGCGAAGAGAGGGTAACGGTTAGATCCGTATCCACATTCTTGTTGAACAGAGGTGCTTCCAAGCTGGTAAACGTTTTCGCCTGGAATCGGAAGTTGATACCGTCATCGTTTTCATCGCCGTCGGCCAAAGGTTGCGGCTTGCCATCCATTTCCGGGGTGATACCAGCACCAAGTCGCAATTCACTATTGTTTACAACGTGCCGTGCTCCATCGTTCGCCTTGAGGGTCGGATAGCGGCCGAGGGTGGTGGTGAAAGGATCTGGAGCATCACCGTAATCGAGCACAACACCTGGCATCAAGATGGTGAACTTCGTCTCGTTGTCGATGCGATTGCTCTTGAGGAAGTTTCCTGCGTTGTCTTGAACGCCTCTGAGGAAGAAGCTGCTCAATTCAGGGCTGATGCTGATCGCGTTTTCCACGAACAACGTAGAGCCACCACGCACCTTGGCTCGCAAGGTTGTGCCACCTTGATCCGCAAGTTTGTTGATAGCTCGAATGATCGCGTCGCGAACTTCGATTTCCGAGAACGAACCGTCTTGTACGAATGGAACTGGAATGGCTCCGCCAGGTACCCCGCTCTTTCGCAAGCTAGGTGCGTTCTCGACGTTGGTCAGGAATTTCGCATTGTCGGAGAGCACTAGGCCCCGGGCTGTAATCTGCGAGTCAAGGTTGAGTATCGACGATTTGATCGTCGCTCGCATCGCTTCATAAACTCGTTGTACCGAATCTTGATTGGTGTAGCGGATCGGTGTGCGACTTGGATCGCGTCCGTTAGCAACACTCAAATTCTCGAATTCAAAGCTGACGGTATTCACGCCATCGGTGATCGAGAAGAAATCGCCGTCCTGAGCATTCCCTCGAGCGGTTGTCAAGTTGCTATCGAGTACGTTAACAGCGGTGTTGTCGAGCAACCCGATGTCAACTCGTCCGTTTGCACCGTCGCGGGCTACCACTCCAAGACCTGGGAATGCGTTGATCGCTGCTACGATTGCATTGACCACATCCGCTTGGGTTGAAACGGAGCTGAAACGAATGGTTCGGCTACCGGCGATTGTCGAACCACTGAAGTTACCATCCATTTCGAAGACGGCCGTGACATTGTTGTTGGCAATCGTAAACGACGTGTCGTCGGTCAAGTCCGCACCACCTCGAATTGGAACTTGCAATTGCAACGTTCCGTAGATCTCCAAGGTTGTTCGGCCCTGCACACCAGGCTGTCCATACAATCCAACGGTTGGTGCATTCGCTACCGAGACCGTGTATTCCGTGGAACCACCCAGGATCACATTGCCATTGCCCACATGCTCAGGCGAGAGTCCAAGATCGGAAGCTCGAATTGCTGCCGCGAGGGCTTCGCCGATCGCAGATTGTGTGCTCGTCGCTGTGATTGGAACGGCGATATTGCCTGCAGCCACATTTGCATCGGTGGTGAATTCGAACGTGCGTGTGGTGACCGTGGCCCCGACGGTACGTGTGATCGTAATCGACTGTCCGTCTTGCAACGTTCTCGATACGCCAACAACCTTCAGTTCCGTGCTTACCACGTCAACTCGGCCAGACTCGGAAAGGGTCAAGTAAACCACGTTTCCATTTACGATCGATGACTGCAACGCAAGGGTCGTACCTGCGATTGCTTTTTGTAACTCGATCGCAACATCTGCATCTGTGTTCGCTTGGGAAATATCTACCGCAACATTCCCAGCTTGAGTGTTTCCATCGGAATCAAATTCAAACACGACAGCGATTCGGCCGTCGGTAATGCTAAATGTTTGACCGTCGGTAATGCCCCCTGGTCGGGTGCCCAAGGCTGGAACGAGGAGTCCCAACGTTGCGTTTGGTTGAACGATCGAAGGAGCTGCCTCCGTGTTGATCGTCGAGCCAATCGGTGCTCCGATAAAGATATCTCCATCAGGTGTTGGGCTTGCAACCACACCAGGGATGGCCGGAGCGTTGATCGCAGCGACCAATGCTTCGACAACTTGATCTCTGGTCGACAGAGATGTGAAGCGAATCACTCGTGCGAGTGGATTGATCACGTTGTCATTGCTATCGAACTCAAACTGTACAGATTGTCCCGAAGCGAACAGCGTAAAGCGATCGCCATCGACGATTCCGCCAGCACCACCACCGGCTAACGGGACGTTGAGTTGCAAGCCTTGTGGCATCTGCAATCGGAAGCTTCCTTCGAACTCAAAGGTGACGTTGCCACCATTGGAATCCTTGATGGTGAAGGTGTCCCCATCGTTGATTTGATCACCGGAGGCTGCATCGACAACAAAGCGATCCTTGTTGTTGATGTTGATGTCATAGACTCGATCATTCTTCCAAACACCCGCGAGAGGTTTGAGAACGATCTCGTTGGTCGTGGTGTTGTAGGAGAAAGCGTAGTCGACCCCTTCGATCAGCAACCGACCATTCTCGGTGATGGTTACGACCGAACCAGGTAAGCGATTGCCACCTGTGCGACCTACTACCGAATCGTCATTGATTCCAGTGCCACCACCCAAGTTTGCGGTTTCAAAACCATCTTTCAACTGGATGCGGAATTCTGGATAGATGCCGCTGGTGAGTTGAATCACTGATTCGGTGCTATCGATGTCTACCTTTTGAGCGTCGTTGTCGATTGGGATCAACGAGATTGCCGATGGGCCGATGAAGTCAGCGCGATCCACCGCACCGCGATCCTTGAACACGTTGCCACCCAAACCGCTCGGTGGGGCGACCGATGGATCGTCAGCGCGAAGGATACCGTAGTAGTCGCGATCCGGAGCCAAGATCGGGCTTGGAGCAACTCCAATGGCACCCTTGACCGCTCGGAATCCTTCACGCTCTGGCAACGAATCGATCGAGCTATCGATCACTTGCGAGCCATTGGCTGGAATGAAATTGTTACCTGGGAAACCGACTAGCAGTTGCTCGGTAACACCGGCCACAAAGTTGAAGTCGGTATTGGTGTTTGGAACGTTGGTTGGGACGGCTTCGATGACACCCCAAGTCAAGTTCGAGTCAGGCTTCGCACCATCGAAGTACTGGTAGGTGTTTCCACCGACAACCACCGCAGAAGGACGAGCAGAAGCTACGGCTCCAACGATGGTGTTGCCCCACGATGGTCGTTCCTGAACGATCGGGCTGCTAACGTTGATAAACGTGTTGTTCATCAAGGTTGGCGACGCACCGCTCGACACGACGATTCCGCTTTCCGGAATCAATTGGTTGATGTTGTTGGTGCCTTGTTCTCCATTGATTCGCCGATTCCTGCTTGAGTTAATCGCATAAGCATTGCGAATCACAACAAACTTTTCAGTCGTGCCGTCTCCAAGAGCGGTTCCAAATCCACCCGACATGGTGCGGTCGTGGCCAAAGCCCAACCCCATGTGATTCCCTCCAGGCCCCGTGCCTGCGTCAAATGGAGAACGATCATTGGTTGCGTTCTGCGTGCGATTCAGACCGGCTTCAAGTTGGGCACCACGAATGTTGCCCGCGTTGATTCCGACATCTGGGCCCGCTGCATTGGTGGCAGGGCTGAAACCATTGATACCGCCCAAGGCGATTGCCGAAACAGGAGCGAGAGGATTCGCAACACCGAATGGACCGTTGCCCAAGTTCTGAATGTTTCCCATTCCTGCTGAGTTAATCGCAGCTGCGATGGATCTTGCAAGATCGGGAACATTGTATTCAGGTCCGATGTAAACTGGGATGTTGCTGCCGCCAACGTTGCCGGTTCGTGTGAACTCGAATGTTCGAGCGTTATTTGTCGATCCGACAAAATCAGCGACTTGACGAATCGTAAAGGTCTCACCATCCGCATACGTTGCGACTTCGTCGACCGTAATGACGAATTGTTCAGGTCGCAAGACCTCGATGCTCAAGTTGTAATCACCACTGGTGCCACCACGACGACGATCTGCCAACGACAATGGATCGTAGGTGGTGTTTCCTGACGAACTAATCGCTGCGTAATAAACGCCGGGTTTGGTCGCCGTAAAGTCGATGTAAGGATCCAGTCCAGTGCTCTCACCTGGAGCAGCCAAGTTATCTGAAGTGGTTGGATCACTCGCAGAACTTACGATCTGAGCGACTCCACTTGCATCAAAAAGTTTCAACGCGGAATTCAGACCACCGACCGTATTGACGTTGATCTTTACTCGCTCACCAACTTCCAGTTGGAACTTGTAGATATCAACATCGGACGATCCGGTCGACAAAGGATCAGGCGAGAGCGATCCATCAACAGAATATTGTTGTGGATTGATACCCACACCTTGGTAGGTCTCCGCTGCGCCGGAAAGCGTATCGTTGCCGTCGAGATCGGCGGCGACTCCAGCACCGGCAGCGGTCCCGTCGTTACCGATAATCGTGTTGTTAACCGCTCGGACGAATGGCGAGGCAGTGTAGTCACCAACCCGTTGAATCTGCAACGGTGTGTTGCCCGAAACGATGTATTGCGGACCCCTAACTACCAATGTTGCGGTTGGATAGGTCCAAGTCACAGGATCCCCTGGATCTCCAATAATGATTTGAGATTGCGGTTCGATCCAAGTGTAGATGTGTTGCGTGGTTCCGTTCGTGGTCAAAACGCTCCCGTAGAACGAATCCCGAATTGCCTTAACCATTTCGTCCGCAGCATAACCTGGGAAGCTAGGAGAAGGTCGCAAGTACACATTTCCAGTGTCTTCGCGGTAGTAAATAGGAATGTGATCCGGAGCCCATCCATTTCCACCCATGATGCCGCTACCGAATGGATCGGCACCGGTAGATGCACCGGCAATATCCTCAAATTCAAATCTGACTTGTGTTCGTCCGAATCCTACCTCAAGGGAATTCCCGTCATTGTAGAACGAACCGGCATGTGTACCATAATCCCCGACCGAACTTGAATCTTGCGTTCCAGGTCGAACTGTCAATCTCCAAGTTGGGGTCTCACCTTGGATATGCAATCCACCGAGTCCGCCTTCGTCGAAAATATTGTTCATCACCACGATGCCGGTCGTTACTCCAGCTCGCTCAGCAACCGATCCAGAGCCGACCCCAAAAGGAACCTTGTTTGCCACTGGCAGGTTTCGCACATAAGCTCCACCCAACGTTGGAGGTAGCACTGTGTTGGTTCTTCCTGCTGCCGTGATGCGTGCTTGTTGGGCGCGTCCATCGGCATAGTACTTATCAGCTGGTGCGGACCAAACCGCATAGTCACGGCTCTGTGTGATCACATTGTTCGAAACAATGAATTGCCCTTGATTACGAGCGATATTCTGATCGCTTGCACCATCGAATCGTTGGATGCCAGAGACACCTGCTACCGTGAAAACGTTCGATGGGTCGATGACTTCAACGTTGCCAAACAAGTCGATGATACCGTTGCCGTTACCATTGACGACCCCGTTGCTGTCCGATGCACGCACGTTGAGTTGCTGTTGCAAATACAACTGATTGATAATGTCGCGGAATTTATCCCCAAGCCGAGCTGGCGTATCCGTGGCCGAGTAAACAACCGGGATGTTACCAAAGCTTACCGCACCGGTTCGGGTAAACTCCAAGGTGACCCGATTCGCGCCATCGGTTACATCGACGGTGCTGCGATCCGGAATCGTAAGCCCGGCCAGGAACTCAACAGTGGTGCTGTACGATCCTCGATAGTTTCTTGCCAAACTCGAAACGTTATCACCAACGCGAATCTCCATCTGATATACACCAGCCTTGGTCGAGAATCCTTCAGCATCGGTTACGATTACCTCGTAAGTACCTCGGCGAAGTTCTTCGGCTCCAAGGAAGCTAACAAACGGATCACCGGTTCCGACCGAACCCCGAGTCAAATCTGACAAGTCAGAACCAGACAATGGGCCTGGCAAGTCATCGACGATTGCCGAACGGGTTCTCGAAGTTGGTGTTACAGGAACGCCTGGTGTCGTCGGATCATTGTCGTTGTCAAACAAGACTTGGATGTTCAACCGCTTGCGATTGAGCCCGTCTGCATAGTCAACGTCGATTACTACTGGATAGGTCGATGTGGCGCTAGGGGTGCGAACGTATTCGCTCGCCAAATCTCCGACCGTGAATCGGTAGGTGTTCGAGCCACCAACCAATGTTCCCGCAACGCTGATCGCACCCTTGTTGGTCAATTGCAAAGGACCAAGATCGGTTACACCATCGGTGGTCGTACCATCGTACATCCCCGAGTTAGCTTCGCCTGTCAAAGGCGAGTTGTTCGGCATACCGTTGACTTGAATGCCGTTCGTCGCGTAACGAATGTCTGCAAATTGTACGGTCGAGCCGCCAAACTCTTGTTGATCTCGCAATCGAACTTGCATCGTGTACGATCCGGCGGTAATCCCCGCAGGCGAATTGTCGATGTTCGTACTCTTGCTGCGAACGCGGAAGAAGAATGTGCTTGGAGCACCGGCGACCCCTGGCAGGAGCATTCGAAGTCCTGCGTCCAACGGGTTGCTAGTACCATCTTCCTTGATCAAACCAGATGCATTACGACGGGCCGTAGCACGTGTGCGTTGAACAATCGGATTGACGTGATCAGGATTGATCGAAGGATCTTTGTAGATCAAGCTTGGATTGAGTTGTTCGGCTGTACTGTCGTCCGAACGAGCCAATAGCTCCCCATTGGCATTCAAAATTTCTATGACCGTATCAAGCGTCATTTCGGTATGGTCGATGTCGAACCATACTTCAGTTCCGGCAGTTCCGGTGAAGCTGTAAATATCTTGATCAGCCGGTTCGCTCAATACGCCTTGTAGCGTAAACCCGAGTACCAAGTTTTCGTCGGTGGTCGAAGTGTTAGGTGCCAGAGCGCCCATGAACTGAGCGGTTAGTACCGAATCATTGATGCCTGGAGCAATCGATGTTGGAGATTCAGTTTCCAGCACAGTGATCACGTTGCGATCGTTGCTGAAGGAATCGAATAGCAAGCTTCTCCAATCCCCAGCGCGAGGTACGCTTGCAATTCCATCGTTGTTCGTGTCGGTCTGCGGACGGCCATCGGGTTGTGTTCCAGCACCCACCGTGTCGTCTCGAAGGCTGGTCATCACTACTGGGAAGCCAGGCATCCCTACGACTTGAACAGTTCCGCCAACACGGTCCGAAATACCAGCTAAGCGTCCAGTTGCCGTGAAGCCCGTTCCTCGCTCTTGGTCGAAGTTCGAACCTTGGCCTTCAAGCTTAATCACCAAGGATTCGTTGACTGCACTTTGCAATCGCAAGCCACCGACATGAGTAAGGTTGCTAACTGTTACCGAGTCGAACAGGACGTGGACGATGTCTGTATCATCCCAGACGCTCTCTGTCGTGAGGTTGTTGCGTTGCAAGTCACGTACGGCGAGGTTGTCTTCTGTACGATCGTTGGTGGAGGCATCAGCGCGAATTTCCAAACCGTTGATGCTGTTGTTGTAGAGTCGGTTCCCACGGAATAATGGACCACGGTTCGCATCCGAAGTCTTGCTGCGATCGACAACTCCGGATTGCCGTCCTGTATCGCCACGTAGTTCTGCATCCATCGAGTTAACGTCGATGGTAATAGCGGTGCCTGTATTGTTCTGGAAGGTGTTATCCAAGAAGATCGGTTGGCTACCACGCACGAACACGGTCGAACCGCGGCTGCTGTTGTTTCCAAACGGATAGTTCTCGTTCGCTGGGCGACCCAATCGGTCGATTGGACCTTGTCCACCCATCCCGTTGCCGTTGTTCTCGAACACGGTGTTAGCAATTCGAGCGTCAGCTTGTTGCAGTTCCAACGGGCTAAAGGCCTTGAATGTACCTTCTAGTCGCGAGATGCCACCCGCATAAGCAACCACGCCGTTGTCTATGCTGATAAACGAGCCTGGCGAAGCGTAGACTCCACTCCAGTCACGTTCTTTCGCATCCTGCGATCCATTTTGACCGTTGTTGTTCGTGTCAAAAGTTCCACCGATACCGAAGCGATCGTCTTGCTTGCTAGTGAAAACAACGCGACTTCCATCGACACCTTCAGCCAGCAATTGTGTGCTGTGTCCGAGTTCAATTCTCGCACCTTCAAGCTTGATAATCGAACCTGGATCGATTGCAAGTGAAGCATCGAGGCGTGGACGAACATTTCCCGAAGTCTCAACGCTGAGAGTACCGGTCAAAGTCGTAGAGCCATTATCTAGGTACGTCGAAACGGCTGGGTCTCGAATATCTGCGATCAATGTGTAAGGGGCAACGCTACCGACAGCACTTCGGTAAATGCGACGACCTACAAAACCTGTTTGGACCGATGGCAAGGAAGCCAAGCGAAGCGAGCGGCTAGCTGGAATCGATCCAGCGGCAGGAACAGTCGTTGCGGATTGCGTCGCATTCGAAACGAGGCTCTCACGGCCCATCGCATCGACCATCACGATTCGGTAATTGAACGTTCCGATAGGGAGCGTTCCACCAGCGGCGCTCGATACAACCACACCGCTTACTACTGGACGATCTCGCAACAAGGTGGCTTGAGCATCCGAAGAGTCTGCTAAGATCGCTCCACGGTCGGTGTAGGTTGTTGTGGTTCCATCGAGTTCTGCAACCAAACGGTACGCGGCTCCGACAGAGTCTGCGCGATAGAGCCGACGAGCAACGTACTCACCACTTACACCTGGCAAGCCAATCAATCGAATGGCGGTTTGGCCAGGAACCAACGACAATCTCTGGGTTGCTTCTGATGGAGGCGTCTCATAGCCATTCTTGTCGACAAACGTGAGCTTGTACTGATAATCTCCCGGTGTCATCGAACCGCCGAGCGATGGGGCAAGCGAAATCAGATTCGAGGCTACCACTGTCGCATCGAGGACTCCACCACCAGGGTTCCCCTGGATCAAGATGTTCTCAGTGATGACGTGGACGATGTCGGT
>CAIJIZ010000030.1 GCA_903820735.1 uncultured Pirellula sp. | reverse complement strand
CATCGTCATGAACGAAGGCATACGCTCCTTTCGGAGCAAGCTTCGCAAAGACTCGCTCTTCTTGCTCGTAATCTCGCTCCCAATAACAATGTGAGTAACGCAGCGAGTAAGGCAACCCAACTTGCATATAAAACAACTCGTCAAAAAAACGCCTAGGATGGCGTTTCTCCAAAGCCCTCAGCGCGCGATGCCCAACCGAGAGAAAGTTCCAAGTACTTCGCTCGCGAAGCACTCGCTGTACCTCCGGGGCTTCACGCTTTCCTTCTGGGATCGCTTCAAGAACAATTCGATCCTCGTCTCGATACATCCACTGCGTCATCTCTAAATTGCGTGCTTTGCAAAAAACATGAACGCAACAACCCGGCTCAAGCTTGCTCAATAAGAACCGAACCATACCATTCAAGTGAATCATGTCTCCAAGACCCAGATGATGGTAAATGTACAGATCGCCACCGAGATCAATCTCTTCGATATCTTTCGAGGGAATCGGGAACATGATTGAGATTGGCAAGACCATGAACGAGCGCTCCTACAACGGTATTAAATTCGTAGCGGTATTACTCTCGGTATTACTCTTTGGGGGATTACTCAAATCGGTAAAGACAAAGGCCAACCGAATCGAATCGACCTTTGGTCCACCAAGCGTTCTTGCGGTGTCCCTCAAGCCTAGCGAGGAGCTTCCATCGGGGCGATTGCTCAAAATAAGGTCTCACTTTCTGTGCCTTAATCGAGACGATCTTTCTATTCACGCCCCCAGCCTGCTCCCAATCATGCATGGCAAATAGACAACCTGGTTGAATCCAACTCTCCAAGCTTTGAATGTCTTCCAAAGCCAAATCCGGTATCTCCGGCCCATCAAAAAACACGAAGTCGGGGACCACGCCATCTCGTCGCATCTGAGAAATCAACTCATCGGAGCGAACCGGATGGTAGTGCAGCGTATTGCGAAAGCGATTCAAGAAATCCTCTGGAGGCCGTCGCAATGGATCGCAAGTGTGCAGTACTCCACCGAATTTCTTAAGGGCTTCCGACATGTAGAAAGTCGAGCCGCCAATACCAGTTCCAACTTCCAAGACAACCTTTGGATGATGCTCGGTCATCCATTGATAAAGCCGCAATCGCTCCACCGGTAACATCTCACCCGGATAAGGATTTTTCGGCAAATGCTTGGCAATAACCAACTTGGTCAACAACTTTCGAATCATGGCGTCCTCCTTGAACCTCCATCGCGATGCTTGTACTCCTTTGCATCTATAAGAAATCTTTTAGCAAATGCCCCTAAGCGAAATCAAGCCGGATTTAATTTGGGGGGACTAGGTAGCCGCGACGCCAATTAACCATGAGTATTTACCCTAGTTCCTAGCCCGTTTAGTTCACTCTGGCCCGGGCGGCCTAAACCGCTCTAGACATCGACGAATCACTTTTGTTAAACCAAACCTTGATCGGCACAAGTCCCGCATCGCACACATCCCTTCAAGGAATAGCGACATTATTTCGTGACGACTCATTTCGCAGCTAACACCACGCGCTTTGAAACAGCGCCACGCAATTCCCAGCCATCCATGAAACAGACTCGGCGCCGAAGCAGAAAACCAAGATTCTATTGGGCCGAACTCGGTTTCCTTTTGCTTGGACTCATCGGGCTGCGACCGGAGATCATCACGGAATTATTGCCCACACGTCGCCCAGCATATTCAACAAATACCGGGTATCCAACGAATACCGGGTATACGACTGGCTCCGTTCAACATTCCACCAACCCAACTCAATACTACTACGCTTCTGCACCGCAATACTCTGCGCCGCAATACTCTGCGCCAGCTCCGCTGTACCAAACCTCCGCGCAGCATCCATACAGCGTCTCCCCTCAACAGCATTACGGGGCTTCCTCACCGCTTTACGCATCAAACTCCTATCCGGCAGCCACCTATCCCAGTACGGCTTATCAACTCGCGAATAATCCTCCGCAACAAACTTTCAGCACTCCTCAGTCTCGCATCGCTAATCTACCGAACAACCAAACCTACTACCCTTCATCATCAACTTACCCTACGTCAACTTACCCTACGTCAACGGCTTACCCCACCTCCACAGCTTACTCGTCGACCACCGCTCAACCGGCAACTTTTGCACAAACAACACCCACTCAACAGCCAACTGCGTCTGGGCTCCCTCCCGTGGTGTGGCCCGAAGGCTATCAGCCGAATGCTTTGCGACAAGCCAGCTATCCTGCCGGATCGACTTATCAACAAGTAACGCCTCAAAGCTATCCGCAAAACTATCAGCAGGGTTATTCGCAGAGCTATACGCAAACAAATCCGCAGACATATCCACAGGTTTACCCTCAAGGTTACTCAACAGGCATCCCGGCAGCCAATGCAGTAAGCTACCCGCTGGGGCGGTACTAAGGGAGTGTGAGGGATGACCAACCCCTGCTTGTCCACCGCATCTATCTCAAATCTGCACAAGCGCGCTGAGCTTTCGCGAACTTTGCGAGAATTCTTTGACGCACGCGGATTCATCGAAGTACAAACGCCGATCCTATCGCGCTACTGTGTGATCGATCGCCACCTTGATCCAATACGCGTTGCATCCAGCAGTGTTGGGGTCTCTATGCAGGACGATCCCCACACGCAAAAAAAATCCAACGCCACTGAGGAGTTCTGGTACCTTCAAACGTCCCCCGAGCAATCGATGAAACGCTTGCTGGCCTCAGGGCTCGGAAGCTGTTATCAGCTCGGTCCGGTATTTCGCTCAGCCGAGTTCGGCCAAGTTCACAATCCTGAGTTCTCGATGGCCGAATGGTACGACCTGAACGCAGACTTCGAACACGGCCTGAGTCTGCTTGACGAACTCCTACAAGCCCTTCTCAATACGCAACCAGCGAAACGAATACGCTTTGCCGATGCCTTTCACGATGCGACTCAGCTACCACTTTTCGATACTTCCGTCAAAGACCTAGCCGAATGGTCCGTACGGCGAGGACTAGTCGATAAACAGACTTGGTCGTACGACTGGGATGATTGGGTGAACTTGATTTTCTCTTTGGTGGTTCAGCCTACCTTGGGGCTTCCCATAACTGGTCAGCCCACATCTGGTCAGCCCACATCTGGTCAACGCACAACGCGACAGTCCACAACACAACTGCCCACAACACAGCAGCCGGCCTTGAAGCCTGTAAATGAACCTGGCCACCCTGTGTTAGTCACCCATTTCCCGGCCTCCCAAGCCGCCTTGGCAAAACTCGATCCAACCGATCCTCGTACCGCCGAGCGCTATGAAATCTTCTACCGAGGAGTGGAACTCGCCAATGGATATCACGAATTGCTCAATCCGGACGAGCTTGCCAAACGAGCTCGGATTGCAAATGAGCAGCGGGTTGCCGACGGCAAGTTTCCATTGCCTGAAGACAATCCGCTGATTGATGCTATGCGGATTGGGTTTCCATCCTGCTGCGGCTGTGCCCTGGGTTTCGATCGCGTGGTAATGCTCGCTTGCAACGCCACAAGTCTGCGGGAAGTCATCCCCTTCCCCGCCGACATCGCTTGACCTGCCAATCCCGCACTTGCTTGCTTTCTCAAGTCTGCTATATCTCTTTCCAAGCCGAACCTTGCGAGTCGCATCGAATTACACAAAGGATTCGGCATCACATGCGGCGATGCGCTGACCATTGTTTACGTTGCATGTATTTGTGTTGCATTTATTTTTTCGATTGGAATTACTTCGATGTCCAAACATCCAGAGCTTGAACTTACCAACTTCGTTCGCGCGATTCCTGATTTCCCAAAGCCAGGCATTCTCTTTCGCGACATCACCCCGTTGCTCGGTGATCCGAAAGCGTTCGCGGAGACCATTGAGCGTATGGCGGATTTGATCCGTGGCGAGAAAATCGATGCACTCGTGGCCGCCGAAGCTCGCGGATTTATCTTCGCAGCCCCCCTAGCTCTCGCGCTCGGGGCTGCTTTTATTCCGGTTCGAAAACCAGGCAAGCTTCCTTATGAGACCCACTCGTACTCCTACGACTTGGAGTACGGCAGCGACACGCTTCAAATGCACACCGACGCGTTAAAGCCCGGATCGAAGGTATGGATCGTAGATGATCTTCTTGCAACCGGAGGCACGGTTGAAGCTTGCATCAAGCTTCTGGAGAACTTCCGTGCAGAAGTTGTCGGAGCGCTCTTCTGCATCGAATTGGAATTCCTCGATGGTCGCAGCCGACTTGCACCTCATCGGGTAGAAGCCCTTTTAAAGTACTAAGTTAACGTCCACCTTTGCGTGGTCGCTTCCAAGTCGATCGTTTTCCAGCAACTCTCCTGGCGTCCGAGACTCCGAACTCGGCGCTGGGCTCTCCTTCGCTCTGCGGACTTGCATCCTGGCCGTCGATTCCAAACGTCCCATGCGATGAGCCTTCGGAATCTTGGGAATCTCGCAAAGGTTCAAAATCGATTGCCTTGCGTTTGAATAATTCAGGATTGAGTTCCCGTTTCATCTCTAAATTGACGTCTCGGTTCGGAGCCGGTGCGGCAGAAGCTCTACTCGAACGCTTTTGAGGGGCTTCCGACAATGGGTCTTTGATCAACAACCGATTGATACGTTGCTCGATGTCGGTCAACCGATCCCCTTGGTCTTTCGTCACGAAAGAAAAAGCAATTCCGGATCGCCCCATCCGTCCAGTTCGTCCAACTCGGTGTACGTAATCGTCGACTTCGTCCGGCAAATCGAAGTTGATAATGTGGGAGATAGTCGAAACATCGATCCCCCGGCCAACGACGTCGGTCGCCACCAAGATATCGAGCTTTTGTTCACGCAAAGCTCGAAAGACGGTATCGCGCTGCGGTTGGCTCATATCGCCATGGATGGTTCCGAGTCGCAGCGTGCTGCTCGGCTTGCTTGCGAAGTAATTCTCGAGCCGTCGATGCAGCTTCGCCGTCCCAATCTTTGTGCGGCAGAAAATGATCGTTTGGGGTGGTTTTTCACGTTCCAAGAGTTCGAGCAGCGTGTCCATTTTCTTTTCGGTTGCGACGCTGATGAAACGCTGCTCGATCGTCTCGACCGCGACGTCTTTATCAGAGCAATCGATCACTACCGGCTCGAACAAGTAGCGGTTCGCAAGTTCGCGAATCCGTTCGTCCAACGTGGCGCTGAGCAGCAAGGTTTGGCGATTCTCAGGACATCGACGCAAAATCTTCTCGATGCTCGGTCGAAATCCGATATCGAGCATCCGGTCAGCCTCGTCGAGGACCACACACCACAACCCGTGCAACCGCAACGAACCGCGCTCAATGTGATCGATCACACGACCCGGTGTCCCTACCACGACCTGCACGCCCTTCTCCAAAGCCGCCAATTGGCGACGCATGTGCTTCCCCCCCGAAATCTCAAGGACCTCAGTTGGGCAACCAGTTGCAAGACGTTCGAATTCCCCGTGGACTTGGGCAGCAAGCTCTCTGGTAGGTACCAGGACCAACGCTTGCGGTAACGGTGCTTCACGCAAAGGATCGAGTTGTTCTAAGATCGGGATCGCAAAAGATCCCGTTTTTCCCGTGCCCGTTCGGGCTTGACCCAAAACGTCATAACCTTCCAATGCGTACGGTATGACTCGTGCTTGAATCGGGCTCGGTTGGTTCCATCCTAGTTTCCCTAGGGCCCTCTGCATCACTGGCGAGAGGGACATCTCGGAGAAACTCTCCGGCATAGCTGGCGTCATAAACTGTACTTTCCTTACAAATTCTCTACGTCTACCATACCTTGTAATTACCCTTTTGACAAACCAAAGAATCGCAATTGTGATGGAATTCCCACCTATTGACTTCTCCCCGGAACACAAACTCTGGACAGATCACTGCCTTGCAAGGCTCGAACTTGCCCTTGAGAACCCTCATGAGAAAGCCGTAAATCTACGCTGGCAAGAACCGGACGAATGGCTGCCGACTCTGCTGCTCGCCGAACGAATCGTGGAGTTCGAACGCTCTCACCGAGAAGAACTTCTAGCTCTGGCCACCCAAGTTCCACCCTCCACAACACCGGCCCCTGCCCCCACAACACCGGCCCAGGCGATCCTTCAAGAGTCGCTCAGCACCCTCGGGCGCTGGCTGTACCAACTCGTGCGAACCAGCACAGCCACCTTCGATGACGACACCGCTCGATTTATCCAACTCCTCGCCGCACAAAAAGCGTCCGAGTGCTACGTCGTTTTCAGAAAATACAATACCGAGAAGTGCTTGGGACTGTTCCTGCAATCGATGTTTCTATCCGGACACTCCATCACGGTCCGACTCGCAGTCGACTTGCTGGTCGAACAACCCCCGGAACATTGGACCGACGTAGCCCAAGCTCTCTCGGTACTGATGCAATCGACCAATTGGAAAGTCATTGACGTATTTCCGAAGATCTTAGAGACGACCCGACCAAGCGTCCTTGCTCCGGCGTTCGATCTTGCGAACATGCTGGTGCGCAAACAAGGCTTAACGCCCCACCCAGCCGCCGAAAAACTAGACACCTTCCTCTCTCTCTTCGGTAACGTCACACAGCAACTGCTTTCCCTCGAAGAGAACCCAAGGAAATTCTCCGATAGTGTTCCCGTCGTTCAACGCATTCTCTTCGATAGCGTTTCGCTCCTAGTATCCATGTGCGATGCTTTTGCTCTCATCGGCGACCCGAAAGCCATCGGCAAACTCAATCAAGCTATAGAACTCAAGCACCGTCGCATCAAACTCGAAGCCGCATTCGCGCTTGCGAAACTTGGTGAAGCTCGCGCCATCGACTTGATTGTCGAATTGCTCGCCGATGACTCCTCACGCAACCGCGCTGTGGCTTACCTACAAGAACTCGGCTCCGAAGAGAAAATCAAGCCGGAATGGACAAGCTCACTATCGAAAGCTAAATCGGATCTCGCGCTGTGGCTGAGCCAACCCGAACAGTTCGCCATCCCACCGACCCGCATCGAACTCATCGAACAACGCACCCTACCCTGGCCCGGCTTCGACGGCCCTCAAGAATGCTTCTTGCTCCAGTTCGAATACGGCCTCGGTGAGAACAGCTACTCTAACGTCGGCTTCTCCGGGCCATTTCCATACGCCCTGTCACTCGATCTCAAAGCCCTCAACAACGACACGGCCTTCGCTATCTTCCTGGGCAACGACGTCGATGACCCTTCCGAATCTCGGATCGCTTGGGATTCCCTCACCGAAGCACATAAACATGCACTCCGACCATGCCTCGATGCCCTCGATGAAAAAGGCTTTCTCAATATCGAACCCCTCGCCAAGATCCTTTCCCTCGGTCACGAAGCCATCCTGTGCAGAGCACAAAGCGACGAAGCAACCCATTGGGGTGTGATCTCCGACGGCCAGTCCGTCATCCGCTGCCCCTCCGGACCACAAACTTTCGAAACCCTTTTCCTTCAATGGAAAGGAATGCTTGCATTGGAGATTCTTGGCGAAGGATAAATTACGTTCCTCGTTGTTCAAGCTAGTCACAGCGAAGAACCCTCGAAGTGGGCTTTGCCCGTCACGATCCTCAAAGTTTCCCTCAAGGGCACAACGAGAAAATCCGATAAGCCAGAAAGATTCGGTCGAATCGATCGCTTCGGAAACAGCTCTAGTCCAACGACGGAAACATGACAATGAAAAAAGCATTCTCCTCGAACCTGGATCGCACTCGACTCGGATGGGTCGCCCTGATCGCCCTTTGCTGCTTTGCAAATACGGGTTGCCAAGTCCACGTCGCAGGTCAAACGCTTCCAAGCGGCTACTACTTGACGGACGACATCCAGTACTTCCCAGCCGGTTCCGAGAACAAGCTCGCGAATGAAACCGCTGCACTCAAAGCGGATCGCGAAGCGGCTCGCACACGTCGCTAGAACGGCCTGCCCACCGCTTCGAACTCTCAACGCTAAAGGTACTGCTTGAGAGACATCGGGGATGGAGAGACATGGGGGAGTAAGAGAGCGCGAAATGTAACGACGTTAAACCGCTGGGAATTCCATGCGGACGCTCGTTCCAATTCCCTCTTCGCTCGACCAGTAGATCTGACCGGCATTTTCTTCTACGAACCGACGTACGGCGGCTAACGAAACGCCGAGCCCACGCCCAGCTTCACGGCCACTATAGTACAAGTCGAACGCCCTTCTGGCGGCTTGAGGACTGACTCCAGGCCCGGTATCACTGATTGTGATACTTACTAAGTCTCCTTCGCGCTCTACGCCCCAGCGAATCGAATCGCGTCGGCGGGTCGCTTCGATGGCGTTTTGCGCCACAAGCCGTATAGCTTCTTGAACACCCTGCCCACATACGACGCTGTGATATCGATTCTCGATTTGCTTGGCAGTGATCGGTTTAGATAAGGTACGGCTCGCGCTGGATTGTGCCTGAGGAGTAGCTTGCAAGCCTTGGGGTTCAACCCATTCCCAACGAATTTTCTTTTCTTCAGCCAAGCCAGCCAATTGGTCGAATTGCGATTTTGCCAATGCCATCAGGTCAGTTGCAATACGCTCGACGAGACGAGGCTGCACCACTCGCATCATCTCGGCGAGCAGTTCGTGGGCTCGCATCGATTGATCGAGAATCGTCGCTAAAGCCTTGCGATCCATCGGATCGATCGCTTTCGACAGTAACAATTGAGCGCGAGCGGCAATATTACCCAACGGGTTGTTGATCTCGTGCGTCAAGCCATAAGCTAGTTCATAGACTTGACGCCTTGCGGAATCTTCGATCGCTTGCGAGACAGAACCACATGTGCTCAAGAGTGAAATGGCGCGATGCAAGCTATCGCGAAGCACTGCAATGTCCTTTGCAACACGAGCGTCAGACTCGGATTTGGAGCGAAACGCAGTTTCGAGACCCATGCCGAGACCTATGCCGAGCCCCATACGAAGTTCGGAGACTTGACTGTAGATGGTCGTTAGTCCTTCAAGCAACCCAGTAGGCTCGATCGGCTCTTGGGCTGGCCAAACCGGCAAGAACCTCTTCAGCTCCCCGCGGAACTCTTCAAGTTTCTCAGCTTCCCAGCCCGCCAGTTCCTGATAAGAAGTCGCAGAGCAGAACGAACCGGTAGAGCTCGCGCGTCGATTCCAGAGATCGATCGCGGCGGCAAGGATTCGGTTCGAGAGACTCTCGATGGTTGGCTCACTCATTGGAGAATTTCTTGAGAACGCAACGTTGAACTTCGATGATGCAGGGGAGTAGTATACAAGACTTTCACAAAAATCCCATTGTTTCCAAGCGTTTGCTTTGGGCAAGCCACGAATGGAAGTTCGATAAAACATTGACTTTTGTTCAGATTTCAAGTTAAATGAGGGAGTAAGGAACGTACAGCCTCCGGACCTTACATCACACACACTGGCAAATCGAAATCGGCCTAATTTAACAATCGCACTCGTCGCCTTCCAAGATTTGGAATCGCGATGCATTTCGGATCGTTGAGTTCGACCTTCGATTTGTTCTTCCTTTTCTTTTCTCGGTTCCTGTTCGCTTCCTATCTCCTCCTTGAAGCTCAAAGGCGATTCCATGATGAGGCTCTCAATGCGCTCCGTCCGTGATGTGAAAGTATTCCTCACCAAGCGATCTGGGATGACGTTGATCGAAGTCCTCATCGCAACCGCGTTGACGATGCTGATCATGCTTGCGCTAGCCCAAGGCTTCAAGTCCCTTAGCCAAGGTGTTACAGCCGGCCGCTCACGCTTGACCGGCAGCGATCAACTTCGCTCCATCATCTCACTTCTGCGATCCGATCTTCAAGGTCTGACCGTCTCGACCAAAACCCATCCGCAAAGTATTCAGTCCTCCACCGGCTACTTCGGTTACTACGACGGGCCGCTGTCTGACTCGACCGCCATGCTCTTTAACTACAAGACAGGCGCGACAGAAGTCGAGGAGAAGCTATCGGCAAGCCGATGGTCAGACATCGATGACGCCATGATGTTCACCTCGAAAGCCCGAGACGGGCAATGGTTCTACGGTCGCGTTCCGCTCGCATTGATGAAAATCCACGCTGCGAATCGAGGCAATGTAGCACCGACGCTCAGCTTCGACGATTGGCTTACCGATGTAACGATCGCGTCGGAATACGCTGAAATCGCTTGGTTCATGCGACCACTGAACGAAGTCGGTATGCTCAACGGCCCAGAAGCACAAGTCACCGGCAATAACGGTTCGTACCCTTACGCTCCTGTCTCCACGCCGGTCAACGATGTAGCTCCAGTGGTCGATCTCAATGGCGATGCCGTGCCGGATCCCGATGGAATGCCCGATCGCGTTGCTCTGTGCCGACGCGTGCTATTGATCCGTCCCGATTTGATGATCTCCAGAGCAGATGTCGATGGATCGAGCGATCCGCAGTTGTACGCGGCTCCGATGCCGGTTGACACCGGTGACATAAACTCATT
>CAIJIZ010000029.1 GCA_903820735.1 uncultured Pirellula sp. | reverse complement strand
CGCTCATGGCTTGGCCACCGAAGCAGGCGATGCTGCTGGCAAATACCACGCGACACGTCGGCCCCAACTTGCGAGCTGCTTCAAAGATGTTCAAACCACCTTGCAAGTTCACGCGCAAAGCGTCGTCGAAACGCTCTTCACATTCCCCGCTGACCATCGATGCGAGATGAAAAATCGACGTATCCGGTCGACCGCTTAGAACCTCATCGATGATGCGTCGATCCTCGACACTTCCGACCACCCGCTCGACGCGAATCGAACTATCTTGAGCAACCCGGGCATCAGGCCGTGAAAAATGAGAATCCAGTAGCACCACCCGTTCGATGGGCATCGATACTCCTGAAGAATTCACCAGTTGCCGCACCAGTAGAAGTTTTTCACATAGTTGGTGTCCGAGGAATCCACCTCCTCCGGTGATGATAACGTTCATGATAGGTGCTTCGACTTGAGAATTTTGGGGGTTGGGAATTTGAGTTGCTAGCGGGGTACGCATCGAGGGCGGAAAATCGTCGAAATCGGCAGTTTCCGAGCGCCTGAAATCTACGCTTGCTATAATTTGTTTTAGGACATCGCTCGCAAGCAACAAGCTGACGATACCGATGGAAACTGTTCCGAAGCCTACCGGATGGCGTTAGGAGCGGTCAGATTTTCTCAACTTGAGCAGTTTACCATGTTTCGTTGGAGATATGCCGAACTCTGTTCTCCAGCCTTGATCGGGCTGCTGTTGCTCGGGGTATTCCTGGGTCTCTTCGCCAATTCTATCGCACCATGGATGCACTCGGATGCTCCGCTATGCACTTCGGAATCCTTTGAAGAGCTCGGATCCGATGCAGAGGAGCTTACCGAACAAGAAGCCGATCGGTATCTAGCAGAACCTTCCTTTACGTTCAGTTGTTCAAGCACTCGCTGGGTCACGTTACCATTGGAGTGTTGCACGATCGATATCGATGAAGCCCTTTTAGAGTTTCATCGGCAACGTCCTCCCCCTGAATGGAACCTTTTGCGCAGTTAAGTCGTTTGCTGCCGTTCGCAGCGAATAGCAAGGTTCACAATTTTCATTCAATCAGGGAAAGCGCTTACGTGTCACAACTTCAACAAGAGACTCCGCTTGGCGATTTGCGGGGATTCTCTAAATACGTCAAAGAAGACTTCGTCGCGGGTCTGATGGTTTTCATTATCGCTCTGCCTCTGTGCTTAGCGATCTCTTTAGCAAGTGGTTTCCCGCCCATGGCGGGAATCTTGACAGCGGTGATCGGTAGTATCCTCACCACCTTGATAAGCAACTCGGAATTGACCATCAAAGGCCCTGCTGCTGGGTTGATCGTGATCGTCTTGGGTTGTGTTAAGGATTTCGGCGGAAACGGATTCGCCGATGGGCAGATCACCGCCGAAGACGTCAATGCCTATCGCTCTGCGCTTGCTGTCGCTGCTGTTGCATCTGTACTGCAAATTCTTTTTGGATTGTTTAAGGCCGGGATACTCAGCGAGTTCTTTCCCAAGTCCGCGATCCACGGAATGCTCTCGGCCATCGGGATAATCATTATCGCCAAACAAATTCCGATCGCTCTTGGGGTCAAAACAGATCTGCAAGAGCCTTTTGAACTGCTCGGAGAAATCCCTCACTTCTTATCCGAAGCAAACCCGGCGATCGCCGCAATCGGTTTGATCTCTTTATCGCTGCTCGCATCCTGGCCTTGGTTAAAAAAACGGCTCAAAGGCGCTTCCTTGCTGCCACCCCAATTGGTGGTCTTGGTGGTCGCGGTTCTCGTCGGACTCTATTTCAACTTGCTCCACAAACACAATTACCAACTTCTCGG
>CAIJIZ010000028.1 GCA_903820735.1 uncultured Pirellula sp. | reverse complement strand
TGTGCTTAGCTTTTCGGCTTGCCAAACGAACTTCGCATCCCAACCTGATCCGCTCTTTGAAACTTGGACCAAGCCGTTGGATTTCTGCGATTGAGTCGCGTTCTCTCCGTTGCGACCTGCTGAGGCGCCGACGAGAAAAGTTCCTTTGCCGATATCGATCGGCGATACACTTGTATTGCCACCAAGATTATCGATCGACCAAAGTTCTGTTCCGTCTTTCGCAGAGTACCCCTTGAGCGTTCCGTTCGAACTGACGATGACTTGAGTCTCACCTTCAATTTCGAAGGTAGCGGGTGAAGCCCATGATCGGCCAGCAGAGCGAGGTTGGTTCCAGAGTGTCTCGCCGGTGGCTTTAGACAAAGCAACTAAATGCCCGGGCCCGTCGTGTTCTAGGAGCAAGAAGACGCGTTGCGAGTCTTGGCATGGAGATGCTCCCAAACCAAATTCGGCTTTCCATGGTCCGAATTCTTTTTCAACCGACTTGGACCATTGTAGTTTTCCGTCGTGACTTAGGGCTACGCAGTCACCACTTTCAAAAAAGGCGACGATACGTTCTGCATCGACAACAGGAGTTGGAGCAGCGCGGCTGACGTAGTAACTGTTGGCTACAGGGGCGGTGTTGGCAACTTGGTAATCCCATTGAACCTTGCCGGTGTTTCGGTCGAGGCTAAAGACATGATAGTTGTCTTTATTGGGTCCATCGACGGTTGTGACATAGACCGAGTTCCCCCAGGCCACTGGACTGGATTGCCCGTGACCGATCAACGGGGTTTTCCAAGCGATGTTTTCGTTAGTATTCCAACTGACAGGAATCTTCGTCGCTTCGACCCCTGTGGCTTTGGCACCAAGAAAGCTTGGCCAAGCGATTGCGGCATCGGTTTTCGAACCGTCTTGCGCAACAGCCAAGCTCATCGTATGGCACACGAAGAGTGCGGAACAAGCCGCGGTAGAAAGACTCAACTTCGCGAGACTTGCTTTGAGATTACGTTGTTTGTTTAAAGTTGTAGTAAGCAAAATAACTTAGGTCTTTCTTAATCAAGTCGCATCGTTAACGGTTCAACACCATGCCAGCGTAGTTCAACACCATGCCAGCTTACAAGTGTACCGGGGTGATCCCCTGGAGATGGAAGGAGCTACGGGAATTTCGGAGCACGTTTCTCGACGAAAGCGCGCATGCCTTCGACGGCAGCTTCGGTGTTTGCTGCGGTGGACATCATCGCCGATCCGCTCGAAAGCTGCATCATCATCGACTCACCGATCATCTCGTTGAGGAGTCGTTTCGTAAGTCCCACCGCTTCCGCGGAACCTTCGGCGATGTTGCCGATCCATTCGTGTGCGGCAGCCCAGATCTGCTCCGATGCGACTAGGCGATGAATAATGCCAAGCCTGTGTAACTCAGGGGCTTGCAAGGTCTCACGACCGAGTAAGATCCTCGCTGCAGTTGATCCACCACAACGAAAGGTGATCAGGGGAGTTAACAAGCCGGATACGAGCCCGATCTTTGGAGCCGGTGCGGAGAATTCCGCTCGTGTGCTTGCGACTACCAAGTCCGCTGCGCAAGCCAAAGCAACTCCAAGACCACGAGCAGGGCCATCGATTGCAGCGATGACTGGCTTGGGTAATCGCAACAGTCCTTCGACTAATTCTTGTAACTCATCGGCGATCTCTTGCCATTGGGATTGCGCATCGAGACTCTCCGACGTTTCGTGCCACTCCTTCAAGTCGATCCCCGAGCAAAAGTGTTCTCCTTTGCTACTGAGGATGATCCCCCGGATACTTTTATCTTGATGGAAATCCGAGATCGCATCGAGAAGCTGCCGAACCATTTCTCTGGTCAGTGCATTGCAACTCGACGGCGCATCGATGAGGATCGTTCCACTCGGGGCAAGCTTGTGAAGACGAATCATGTTCAATCCACTGCGAAGCGGGACTATAACGGGTAGCACGCCTGCAACGCGTAGCGAGACTCAAAAGCTTAGCGAGACTGGAATCCCAATTGTTTTTGCAAGGTGGAAAACCATCCGCTGATCGAACTGTTGCTCTCCATCGTAGAGACATTTTGCACGCCTGCTGTGGTAGGAGCCGTTGAGAAGCGGGCCATTAAATCATCTTCGGTCGGATTGAATCCTTGAACCTTGATGACATAGTAAATCTCTTTGGCTGCGTCGGTCGCGACAAGGGTCGAACCCGGCGCCGCGCTAAAGATCTTTTCCATGAATGCGTTATCGGTCGGCTTCAGTCCATCGACGGTGCTAAGTTGAATATCAAAGTTCGCTATCAGCGAATTGAGCCACGTGAAGGGGGCTGGACGCTGAACCAGTGCACGATCGGTTTCGTTATCAAGCGATTCGGCGAGCGAGGATGTCCCCACCTTTGCAGCTAACTCCTTGGCTTTCGCTTCGGCTAACTCAGCTGCCTTTTGAGCTTTCCACACTTTGGTCACTTCGTCTTTCGCGGCTTCGAAGGAAGGCGTGCTGGCTTCGGTGTGATCAGTCTTCCAGAAAATGAACCGGTTCTGCAACGTCATGCTCTGCAACGGAACAAACAAATCACCCAAGAATTCCGCTTCGGCGGTCCCTGGTGGGACTTGGATCAATGCTGGGAATGGAATTTGTTGCATTCGAATCCCACGGGAAATTCGCGATTGCCCAATATCTTTGCTAGCTACCGTACGGACATCTACAGGCGCCGTTTCTTGGTAGGAGAATCCGTATTTATCAGCTAATTCTTGCAAATTGACTTTTTCGGGTTCGGAGATCGATTTGTCTTTTTCGAGTACAGCACGTTCCCAAGCTCGTCTATTTTGCGAATAGATTTCCATTTGATCACGGATCTCATTGACTCGTTGATCCAGGATTTTGAACGCGGTTCCGGCGGCCATTTCACGAGCGATGCGATCTTTGACTTCTTCGAAACTTTGCGTGCGGGTTGGTTCGGCAGGAGCTTGTGCGGCAGCTGGTGGAGTCACGGCAGCTGGAGCTGGCTCGGTTGCTGGAGCAGGCTCGGTTGCTGGAGCAGGCTCAGTTGCCGGTGCTGGCTCAGTTGCCGGTGCTGGCTCAGTTGCCGGTGCTGGGTCTTGGAAGGAAACCAATCGCAGCTGCTCATTGCGTTGTGCGGGTACTTGCGATTGAGCAGGTGGTTCAGTAGCCGGTGCTGGTTCAGTAGCTGGCGGCTCGGTTACAGGGTTCTCCAAAGTTGGTGGGCGAGGAGTATCGTCTGTTTTTGCAGGTGCTGGATTAGCGGGAGCTGGCTCGGCAGGGGCCGGTGTTGCGGGAGTTGGCTCTGCGGGAGCTGGAGTTGCCGGGTCGGTGACCGGTTTCATTTCCGCGTCCCCTTTCACCTCTGCCTCCGAACCTTCGGCAGCTTTCTTGGCGTCTTCCGCAGCTTTCTTTTCTTCCAAAGTTAGCGGGACATCGAATTGCTTTTCTTTGACCCGTCGCTCGTATTCAGCTCGTAGGATGTCTTCGGCGATCTTTCCTTTTTCTTCTTCGATGATTTTATCGATATCGCAAGAGATGTAAGCGAAGTCAGCCATTTGAGGGGTCATGAAAGCCGGCTCAGTGCCGATTGGTTGAGAGATTCGAGTGGTCGATTTCCCTTTTTCGAAGAGATCTCGAAGTTCGCGTTCGGTAGGAGTTGCAGTGACCGCAGCTTCGAAATCCTTAGCGAAAACCGGAAAGGCCTCGATGGAGGCTTGACGATTGAACCGGACGAAATATTGCCAGTTCTTGCTTGGTGGATTGAGAATCGAGGTGGGTAAGCCTTGGGAGTTGACCCTCTCTTCGTAGCGTTTGCCGCTGTTGGCCACACGCAACATGGCTTGTTTGGCTAATTCTTCTTTCATCAGACGGCTGAAGTCGGTCAAGCTCATTCGACCGCCGGAGACTTCTCGAAGGGATTTCTGAATTTGATCCCCGGAAAGCTTTCCGTCGACGAATCGTTGAAGGAATGTCGTGACGGCTTGATCGTCGAAATGGATCCCCAAGCGTTGTGCTTCTGCGGCAAGGAGTTTTCTTTCGAGGATCAACGACGGATCACCGGCGGGTGAGATTCCGACGAGAGAGAAATCGGGTCGGACTTCGGGGACGCGTGGAAAACCACCTTTGTCCCGGACATCCATTCCAAGTTTTCTCAGAAAGGTGTTGGCGATAGACAATTCGGAGAGTTCGATTTCGAGTTGTTCGCGTGAAAGGCTGCCTCCGGACCACGAAGCGGCGGTTGCCAATGCGTCTTTACGTCCGACGACCGGGCCGGAGCCGGTGAAGGACTGCAGCATGGGTGCGACAACGAAGGAAAGAATTGCAATCAGAACCGCTACTGCCATCCATAGCCGCTGATTCTTCCGAAAAATCGTAAAGGGACTTGCCATAAAAAAAATTTTCCTTGGGTCGTTACGACGCGGAATTCCAACTTGCAGCATCCTCAGCCGCAGTTACCTTCTCAGCCGTCTCCGAGGGCCTTTCGAATGGTGGATTGTAGGAAATCCCGCATTCGACGCAATCGCACTACTGAATTGCTTTCCCCCAAGAATCCGGCTTTGACAGCCCCATTTTTTCGACTCAAGGGATCTAAACTTCCGAGTCCGGGGGCTTGACAGAGTGCCAACCCTTCGATCACAACGCCATTCCCGGCGGAGGTCTTTTAGCCTTTTTAATCACCGAAAAGCAACCAGTCCCCATGAGTCAAAAGAAGTCCCTAGTAATCGTCGAATCTCCAGCGAAAGCGAAGACGATCTCCAAGATCCTTGGTAGCGATTTCCAGGTCGAAGCCTCGATCGGTCACATTCGGGACCTACCCGGGGGCTCGAAAGAAGTTCCTGCGGAATTCAAATCCCAACCCTGGGCTAGCCTTGGGGTAAACGTCGAGCACGACTTTGAGCCCTTGTACATTGTTCCCGCCGACAAAAAGAAACATGTAAATTTTCTTAAGTCAGCCCTCAAGGATGCTAAAGACCTGTATCTCGCGACGGACGAAGACCGCGAAGGAGAAGCGATTTCGTGGCATTTGAGGGAGGTTCTCAAGCCCAAGGTGCCCGTTCACCGGATGGTTTTCCACGAAATCACACGCGAAGCGATTCAAGGCGCGTTGGCTTCCACGCGAGAAATTGACGAAGGATTGGTCAAAGCTCAGGAGACCCGGCGGATTCTCGACCGGCTTTACGGCTACGATGTCTCGCCTTTGTTGTGGAAGAAAGTTCGTCCTGGCCTATCGGCAGGTCGTGTTCAAAGCGTCGCCGTCCGGTTGATTGTCGAACGCGAACGGGACCGAATGGCTTTCCGTAACGCTACGTATTTTGACCTCGAAGCTCATCTGCGAACCGGGGTTGGAGAATCGTTCACAGCGATGCTTGTCAGTGTCGCTTCTCGCCGCATTCCGAGCGGAAAAGACTTTGATTCAAGCACCGGTAGGTTAAGAGATCCGCAGTTGCTGCAGCTTGATCGCGCCGGAGCCGAAGCGCTAGCGAATCGGCTTGAGAACACCCCTTTCGTTGTCACAAGCATCGAAGTCAAACCGTACACGGAGCGGCCTAAAGCTCCTTTCACGACCAGTACTTTGCAACAAGAGGCCAATCGCAAGCTTGGGTTAACCGCTCGCGATACGATGAGAATCGCCCAGAGCTTGTACGAAAACGGCTATATCACTTACATGCGTACCGACTCGACCACGCTTTCGAAAGAAGCCGTGGCAGCTGCCCGCAATCTCGTTCGTTCGCAGTATGGAAACGAATTCCTTTATGACTCGGAGCGCAGCTACGCGACGAAGGTCAAAAATGCTCAAGAGGCTCACGAAGCGATTCGACCTGCGGGCAACACATTCAGGCTCCCGGAAACACTCCGTGGGGAACTCAACTATGATCAATTCCGACTCTTCGACATGATCTGGAAGCGGACGGTCGCATCGCAAATGGCTGATGCTCGCAAACGCCGCGTTGTGATGAGTATCCAAGCTGCGGACGCTGTTTTCCAAGCCACCGGAACATCGATTGAGTTCGAAGGTTTTCTCAGGGCTTATGTTGAAGGAAGCGACGATCCAGCGGCGGAATTGGCAGAAAAAGAACGCTTGTTGCCAACGGTTCAACCTGAAGAAAAACTCAAGCTCAACAAGCTAGATTCTCTCTCACACACTACCCAGCCGCCAGCACGTTTCACCGAAGCATCGTTGACTCAAGCGCTCGAGGAGCGAGGGATCGGTCGGCCGAGTACTTATGCGTCGATTATCGATACGATTCTTCGCCGCGATTACGTGTTCAAAAAAGGGAACGCGTTGGTCCCCAGTTGGACCGCGTTTGCCGTTATCCGGTTGATGGAAGACCATTTCGCATCGTTGGTTGACTATAAATTCACCGCGGAAATGGAAGACTATCTCGACCAGATCAGCCGCAACGAACGTGAAAACCTTTCGTACCTTCAGGAATTCTATTTCGGTGATGATGTCAACGAAGCGGAAGCTGCCCCGGGGGGCATTGGCCTGAAGCCACTTCTAGAACAAAAAGTTGCCGAAATCGACCCGCGATCGGCTTGCTCATACCCTCTTCGGTCCTACGAGACCGATCCAGAAACCGGCCTCGACAGCTCTGGAGCAAACTCGCTGGAAGCCGATTCGCAAAATCAAGTATTCGTGCGGATCGGACGTTATGGTCCTTACATCGAACGTGGTGAAAAAAGAGCCAGCATCCCCGAGGATATGCCACCGGATGAACTGACACTCGAAGTCGCACTTGAACTACTTGAGAAGCAAGAACGCGCGGAACAACCCCTCGGTTTCCACCCCGTCAGCAATAAGCCTATTTTCATCAAGCAAGGACGCTTCGGCCCTTACGTACAAATGGGCGCGGCCGACGACGAAGAAAAGAAAAATTCTTCATTGCCGAAAGGTGTCGCGGCAGAAGCGATGACCCTCGATCTCGCAGTGAAACTTCTCTCGCTCCCTAGGGATCTTGGGAATCACCCCGACGATGGTGAGCCGATCATCGCCACCCAAGGACGCTTCGGTCCGTTCCTAAAGCACGGAAGCGATTCGCGATCGATTCCAGCGGAATACCCACTCCTTGAGATCACATTGGAGCAAGCCTTAAGCATCCTTGCGCAACCGAAGCCGACTCGAGGACAAGGTCGCGGTGTAGCAGCGCCGCCACTGAAGACACTTGAAGTATCCCCCGTTACAGGAAAAGCAATCGAACTGCGAGACGGTCGATACGGTTTGTATGTGACCGATGGTGAGACCAACGCGTCGCTTCCGAAAGACCTCTCCGGGGATGAGCTCACCTTCGAGCAAGCCGTTTCATTGCTAGAAGCAAGGGCGGCGGCTGGGCCATCGAAGAAGAAGGGGAAGAAAGGTGCTGCGAGTAAGGGCACAGCCAAATCTGGCGCTGCGAAAAAAGGTGCGAGTAAAAAATCCAGCAGTAAAAAGTCAGGGGCAAAGAAATCGAGCGCACAATCCGACGACGATGTTGATTCAGAAGCATCGGTAGAATCCTCAACCAGCGGTAAAAAGAGCAGCGCTAAAAAGAGTGCCACCAAAAAGGGGGCAACCAAAAAAAGCGCTAAGAAGAAGGCCTCTGCGAAAACCAGCGCAGCGAAAAAGAGCTCAACAAAGAAATCGGCTACACAGGGAACGGGTGCTTTGAATTCCTCAAGCGATCAAGACCCAGCCGAGTAAGTTGCAGATGAGTAAGACGCAGCCGAGTAAGACGCAGCCGAGTAAGACGCTAACTTCGGTTCTTTGTTGATTACCTAAGGAGTTGATTATCTACGGATGTTGGTGTCGGGAGCCTCGCGTTCTGCGAGGCGCGTTGTCGAGTTTGAATTCCGATCGGTCATCAATTGACCCGCAATTGCACCAGTAGCCGAACCGGTGATACGGGCTACGGGTGCCGATACGAACGGAACGTCATTGATCTCGGGAACCACTGTCGATCCCCCGAGAAATGCAGAGCCGGCAAGTGTCGAATAGGTGTGTACCACCATTGAATTCTCCAGTCGTTTGTCATCCTGCACTCTTGCGTAATGCAGCGCGTCGTTGCTGACGATCGCTTGCTGACCGAGCGGAACGAAAGGGACGTAGCGGGTGGCAGCATAAGCCCCTGGCCAAGAAGCTTTTGCGAAATCCTTGGCCTTGGCCGCTTCATAGATAGCGCTCGCCGGATTGTCTGAATTGATCGAGAGCGTTCTTGTATACGGATTGTACGAATCGGTGCGGTAGAGCCTTGAAGGGAACATGCTGTAAGTGCAGACGCGAGCGACTCCATCGGTGTATTTCCAAAGAGGATGAATGTCGGCATTCGCTTCGAGACGCTTCCATTGCTCCATCGGATCGTAGTGATGGGCTTCGACGACGACTTGATGCAAGTCGTTCTCTTCCAGGTAAGCAATCGCAGCTAGCAGCGCGTCTTGTTGTGTTGCTTTCTGCGACTTCGACTTGGGCAAGATCCGGCGATTCGCAAGTTCACTGCGCCAGCTATCCCAAGTTTCCGCTGGTTTATGAAGAAGTTTCTCCCAGCGATCCATAACAGGAACTGGACCGCCGATTAGCACCGGTGGGCTCAGAAGTGAATCTTGGGGCAAGAGCGAAGTTTGTTCTGTGCCATACCGGTAGGGTATTGTTGGAGGTCGAAGTTGAGTGCAGCCGGTGCAAAGCAGGCAGATGATCCCAGTGGCAATGAGTGTTGAACCGCGAAGTCGATGCAAAGAACGGCTTATCGCGGAGCTATTGCCATTGCTATTGCGATTACCATTGCCAGCGGAGCTCCCGCCAGTTCCGTTTGGCGCAGTTCCGTTTGGCGCAGTTCCGTTTGGCGCAGTTCCGTTCTGTTCCGAACGATTATTGAGTTCTGCTTGAAATGCTATCACTAGGTTCGCTACGGTCTTGGTGGAGAACTGACTTCGCTGAATTCGGTTTGGGTTGACGACGGGGCGTTGGTCAATTCCTTGCGGACTCGTTTCCTATATGGACTTGTTGTTTGGCACCCAATTGTTGTTTGGTACCCAATACGTGGAATCTGTTAAAAGAGGCCAGTATGCGG
>CAIJIZ010000027.1 GCA_903820735.1 uncultured Pirellula sp. | reverse complement strand
TGGGGACGACAAGCCGGTATTGCAGATCGAGTCGGTGAGCAAACGCTATGGAACTGCACAAGTACTTCATGACGTGTCGCTGGAGTTACCCACAGGAGTTGTGGGATTGCTTGGGCCCAACGGTTCTGGCAAAAGCACACTTATAAAATCGATTTTAGGATTAGTTTCAATCGATAAGGGGCAAGGACAAGTCCTGGGCTTGCAGTGGCCTTCACAAGTTCGTGCGTTGCGAGACCGGGTCGGTTACTTGCCGGAGGACGACTGCTACATCCAAGGCTTGCAGGGAATCGAATCGATTCAATTGATGGCAAGGTTATCCGGGCTCCGAAAGCGAGAAGCGTTGCGTCGTGCCCATGAGGTTGCCGATTACTGCGATTTGGGCCAGGAGCGATATCGCAACGTGGAGACGTATTCAACCGGGATGCGGCAGAAGCTCAAGTTCGCACAGGCTCTGGTGCATGATCCGCAGTGGGTGATCCTTGATGAGCCGACAACGGGACTCGATCCGGTCCAGCGAGAACAATTTCTTGATCGCATATCGACGTTGGCGAAAGAGAAGGGTAAGAGCGTCTTGCTATCGACCCATATCTTGCACGATGTCGTCAAAACTTGTGACCGAGTGGTGATCTTGGTACGAGGTAAAGTCCGCTTGGATGATACTCTCGAACGATTGCAGAGACCTAGCAAAGAAGGAATCCACGTAAGCGTCCTGTCGGGCGCAGCGGGACTTGCAGGGGTCTTATCGAACAAAGGGATTGAATCAAAGGTTTCATCCGATGGCGAGTTGGTAGTGCTCGGCAGTGGAGAGCGACTGAGCAAAGAGATATGGGAATCGAGTGTTGAGGCTGGGGTATTAGTGCATCGCATGGATCGAGCGAGAAACTCGCTTGAGCAAGCTTTTTTAGATGCCGTAAAGGGTTAAAAAGGAAACTGGGGAGCGAGAGACGATGCCATTGTTAGATATCGGCTATAGAGGCTGGCACGGGGAGCGAACAGCGAGATGGACGCGATCGCTAGTCTTGGCAAGTACGGGAATCCATTTGATATGGCAGGGCGTGTGGATCAAACGAGTGCTGATGTTCGCAGTGATCCCTTGTTTGATTGCGGGGGTGCTGGTTGCGGTCATGGAGCAGACGGTCGAGCAAGGAGGGCTTGCTCGAGCCGCGCAGCAGATGGAGAAAACGCGAGACGGGAAGCAAATGGGTTCCCAGCTTGGAATCAATTGGGGAAAGATGGCAAAAGATCCTGAGCAAGCTCGTCACTATGCCTGGGCCTTTATTCTCTACAGCTTGTTTCGATATCCGCAAGCGTTTGGAATGATCGTAGTCGTGGGGTTAGTCGCGCCTCGACTGATAAGTTATGACTTGCGATCGCGTGGTTATCTTTTGTATTTATCACGGCCCCTAACGCCTGGAGAGTACATCTTTGGCAAGGCGTTGGTTCTGTATTTTCTATTGTTCATGATCTCTGCGCTTCCGGCGCTGATGATCTACATCACGGGGCTTGTTTTGACCCCAGACTCCACAGCGTTTTTTCAGACTTGGGATCTACCTCTGCGCATCTTGCTTGCGACGACCGTGCTGATGATACCGACGACGGCCGTCGCCTTGGCTTTTTCGTCTGTAACACAGGAAAGTCGATTCGCCGGTTTCGCTTGGTTCGCCCTATGGGTTTTGGGCGCGGTGGTTTATCGCGTTCTTTGGTTTGCTTCGAACTTCAACGTGCAGACGGGCAGAGGAGGAAGACGGGGAGAAGTCTTCGAGGGGATGCAAAACTGGAGTGTACTGAAGTTGTTTTCGCCGTACGAGACCCTTGGGTACATGCAACAGCAAGTGTTTGGCTTGACATCGAGCGAGGAAAATGTCTGGTCTCCTTGGGTGGTGGCGCTGATTGTCTCGGTGCTCGGTTACGGAGTGGCTTATTGGCGTGTATCACGCGTGTTAAAGGCGTAGTGGGGGCGAGGTCATGGAACCGTTATTTGAATTTGAAAATTTATCTTTGATGTACGGTACAGTTATCGGCGTCAACGACTTGCATATAACGTTGCCTCGGGGGGCTTATGCCTTGGTAGGTCCAAACGGTGCAGGGAAATCGACGTTGATTGGATTGATCACCGGGGCGCTCAGAGCATCGCTAGGACGGGTGCGTGTCTTTGGCACTGATCCGCGAGCTTCCAGCGGATTGATGGATCGAATCGGCCTGTGCCCTGCGAGCGAATTGCTGGTGCATGGGGTCAGTGCTCGACAATGGTTGCGATTGCAATTGAGCTTAGCTGGCTGGCGATCGGGCACGTTGGTCGATCGGGTTGACGAAGTGCTCGAGCGGGTCGGATTGCGAGAAGCTGCAGACAAGGCGATTCATACTTATTCGCTCGGGATGCGGCAGCGTTGCAAGCTTGCGCAAGCCATCGCGCACGATCCCGAGTTATTGATCCTCGATGAGCCGTTCAATGGACTTGATCCGATCGGACGAGCGCAGATGACCGAGCTATTGGTGGAATGGGCGCAATCAGGAAAGAGTTTACTGTTAGCCAGCCACGTGCTGCATGAAGTCGAGCGAGTGACCGACTCGTTTATGTTGATTTACGGGGGGAGATTGTTGGCGAGCGGAACTGCAGGCGAGCTTCGGCGATTATTGGCGGATTTGCCGCAAGACATCGTGATCGAGACATCGCAGCGCGATGAGTTAGCCAAGATGCTGGCAGGGAAAAGCTGGATTCGAGCGATGCATCGGCCGGCAGTAGGGAACGAATTGGTTTTGACGGTCGATCGTCCGTTGGAACTGTATGAAGCTTTGGCTCATTGGGCGGGGCAGGGGGGTGGCTCGGTCGACCGGGTCGTCGGAAGCGATGGGGACATCAGTACATTGTTTCGGTTGTTGGTCTCGCGACACCGAGGCGAGAGAGCTTATCAAACCAAGGGTTGATTCATGGCAGAGCGCGCGGTTGGTGGTGGGTTACGGCGGTTGATTACATCGGTGCCGGAGGTATTTCGGTACGAGTTTGCACGCTCGTTCACGCCTTGGCGAACGGTGCTGTGGCTCGGAATGGTAGCTGTTCCCTTGGTCCTACTTTTGACGGTGGTGTTGATGACCGGTGGAAGGGTACCATCGGGTGCGGAGTCGTCGTTTGTCTACGCGATGATGTTGTATTTCTTGGTTCCGCAAGTGATGACAATGCTTGGGATGTTGTTGCTAGCTGCACCTGTGGTTTCCTCCGAGATTGAAAGTCAGGCTTGGGTCTATGCGCTGGTTCGTTGCGGCGGTCGCCGATCGGTGCTGCTTGGAAAATACCTTGTGGCTGTTTTATGGACTGCGAGTGCGGGGGTAGCTGTCTCGACGATGTCGATACCCTTTTTGCCGGTCGAGAACCCTTGGCGACTATGGGTAACCATGGTCGCACTGTGTGTCTTGGCATCGTTGGCTTATGGAGCCCTCTTCGGATTGATTGGGGTATTGAGACAAAAACGGGTCATGGTGATCGCTTTCGTGTATGCGATCTTGGTGGAAGGGTTACTTGGCTGGATCCCGGCGGTGATCAATCAGGGAATCGTCTCGTTTCGCTTGCGATCGATCTTGTTTCGCTGGATGGACTTTCAAGTGGAAAAGTCGCTTCGAGATGCCCGGATGATCGCGGAGGACACGAGTGGCTGGGGGCAAGTGGGATGGATTTTGGTGATGGTAGCGGTCTTTTTAGGGGTGGCTCTCTGGTGGGTAGGGCGGACGGCTGGTGAGTCAGTCTCGGAGGCCTAGGCTCGACCAATCTGCCTTTTTGGACACTTTGAAGGCCCCTGCAGAGCGACTTCGTCACGCCGCAACACGTTGCCTGATATAGCCTTGCGCGATTTTTCTGCGGTTGGCACGCCGATTGCTCCAAGGGTGGCATCACTCAGTTCGACTGCCAAATCGGGCCGAATAACAACATTCAAGGAGTTCAACGTGGCAAAGCAAATGGTGTTTGATGACGAGGCACGCCAGCCGTTGTTGGCGGGTGTTTCGAAGTTAGCGAGGGCGGTGCGTTCGACGCTGGGCCCACGTGGTCGTAATGCAGTATTGGACAAGGGGTGGGGTTCACCGCGAATCACCAAGGACGGGGTGACGGTAGCTGAGGAGATTGAGCTAGACGACCCATTCGAAAACCTTGGTGCTCAGCTTGTTAAAGAAGCTGCGAGCAAGACCAATGACGTTGCCGGGGATGGAACAACAACCGCAACCGTCTTGGCGGAAGCGATTTTCCGCGAAGGCTTGAAGATGATTGCCGCTGGTGCGGATCCGATGTCCTTGTCGCGTGGGATCGCGAAGGCTGTCGATGCCGTGCATGCCGAGATCTCCAAGATGGCTACTCCGATCGATGCGAAGAGCAAGAAGGAAATCAAGCAAGTTGCGACGATTGCGGGAAACAATGACCCGGCGATTGGGGATGTGTTGGCCGAAGCTTTCTTGCGTGTTGGCAAGGACGGTGTGATTTCGGTCGAAGAAGGTCGCGGCAACGAAACGACGGTAGAAGTCGTCGAAGGGATGCAGTTCGATCGAGGATACCTCTCCCCTCACTTCGTTACCAATCAAGACGATGTGACCGTGGAGCTGGAGGATTGCTACATCCTCATCCACGAAGAGAAGATCAGCAACAACAAGAAGCTCATTCCTATTCTTGAGGCGATTAGCAAGGCAAAGAAGCCTTTGTTGATCATCGCTGAAGACATCGACGGGGATGCATTAGCAACTTTGGTCATCAACAAGATGCGTGGCATTCTTTCCGTGGCTGCCGTTAAGGCTCCAGGTTACGGTGATCGACGCAAGGCGATGTTGGGAGACATTGCAACATTGACGAATGCCAAAGCGATTTTCAAGGATCTGGGAATTGATCTTGAGTCGGTCAAGCTCAGCGACTTGGGTCGTGCGAAGCGTATTCACATCACCAGTGAAGAGACCGTCGTTATTGGCGGAGCGGGCAAGAAGGATCAGATTGAAGGTCGCGTCGTACAGATCCGCAAAGAGATCGAAGGCACCGACAGCGATTACGATCGCGAGAAGCTTCAAGAACGGCTCGCCAAGTTGGCCGGTGGTGTTGCGCAGATCAATGTTGGCGCAGCTACAGAAACCGAAATGAAAGAACGCAAGGCGTTGATCGATGACGCGAAAGCAGCGACGCAAGCAGCTTTGGCCGAAGGGATTGTGCCTGGTGGTGGGGTTGCATTGTTGCGATGTGAAGGAGCGTTGAGCAAGTTGAAGGTTGAGGGAGACGAAGCGTTTGGGGTGAAGATCATCCGCAACGTTTTGGACTACCCATTGCGTTCGATTGCCAACAATGCTGGTTTGGACGGTGCGGTTGTGGTTAATCGCGTTCGTCAGCTCAAGGACAAGAACGAAGGGTACGATGCGAATGCTGACAAGTATGTCGACATGATCAAGGCCGGGATCATCGATCCAGCCAAGGTTGTAAAGACTGCTTTGAGCAATGCAGCAAGCGTCGCTTCGTTGTTGTTGACCACCGAGTCGCTGGTTGCAGAGATTCCTGTTGAGGAAGAGCCTGCTGGTGGTGGTCATCACCACGACCATGACGGCATGGGTGGTATGGGCGGCATGGGTGGCATGGGCGGTATGGGTGGCATGGGCGGTATGGGCGGCATGATGTAGCGAGAGACTTCTCGCTATATCGTCGGCTTGTACCCCACAAGGGTGAACTCAGTTAATTCAGCACAACAATCAATAACCATCAAAGGTAAGGTTTAAGAGAAATGGCAAAAGTAAATATTCGTCCGTTAGATGATCGAGTCGTAGTACAGCCAGTTGAAGCAGAGCAAACCACTGCCGGTGGCATCGTGTTGCCAGACAGTGCAAAGGAAAAGCCACAACGAGGCAAAGTCGTAGCCGTTGGTCCTGGCAAGTTGCTCGATAACGGCGTTCGCGCAACGTTGAGCATTGCTGTTGGTGACGAAGTCATTTTCGGCAAATACGGTGGAAGTGAGATCGAGGTTGATGGAGTTGATTACAAGATCCTTCGCGAGAGCGATGTGCTCGCGAAGTTGGCTTAGTGCCCTCTCTTAAAAATCCTCACTTGTGCATTTAGAATAAGGAACAGCGAAGCGTGGCTAAGCAACTATTGTTTGACGATCAGGCTCGTGCACGGATGTTGGCGGGCGTAGAGAAGTTGGCGAATGCAGTAGCCGTGACGATGGGTCCTACGGGCCGCAACGTGATCATCGATAAGAGTTTCGGTGGTCCGACGGTAACGAAGGACGGCGTGACGGTAGCAAAGGAAGTGGAACTCGAAGATCGATTCGAGAACATGGGAGCGAAGTTGGTGGTTGAAGTCGCCCAAAAGACCAGCGATTTGGCTGGTGACGGCACAACCACAGCAACCGTTCTCGCTCGTTCGATTTTCAAAGAAGGATTGCGAAACGTCGTAGCGGGTAGCAACCCATCGGCGATCCGCCGTGGGATCGACAAAGCCGTCGAAGCAGCGGTAGCGAAACTGCACGAAATGGCCAAGCCGGTAAGCAACCGAGACGAAGTCGCAAACGTTGGCGCGATCTCCGCGAACAACGACATGTCGATCGGTTCTTTGTTGGCTCAATCTTTGGAACGAGTTGGCAAGGATGGCGTGATCACCGTTGAAGAAGGCAAGACCGCCGAGACGACTGTTGAGTACGTCGACGGGATGCAATTCGACAAGGGATACGTCTCTCCGTACTTCATCAATTCCCCTTCGGATATGACCTGCACGCTCGAAAATGCATTGGTCTTGTTGTACGACAAGAAGATCAGCAACATTCGAGATTTGATTCCGTTGTTGGAAAAGGCGAGCACCACCAGTCAGCCTTTGTTGATCATCGCTGAAGATGTTGATGCGGAAGCATTGACATTGTTGGTCGTTAACAAGTTGCGTGGCACGCTCAACGTCTGTGCCGTCAAGGCTCCTGGATTTGGCGATCGACGCAAAGCCATGCTCGGCGACATCGCCGTTCTTACCGGCGGGACATTCATCAGCGAAGACTTGGGTCTACAGCTTGAGAAAGTCACTTTGGAGCATCTGGGCCGCGCCAAAAAGGTTGTTGTCGACAAGAACAACACCACGATTGTTGAAGGTTCCGGAGATCGCAAAGCGATCGATCAACGCGTTGCTCAAATCCGAGCTCAAATCGAGCAAACCGACAGCGAATACGACAAAGAGAAGTTCCAAGAACGACTCGCGAAGCTCGCTGGCGGTGTAGCGGTTATCAGCGTGGGAGCTGAGACCGAAGCCGACATGAAGCAGAAGAAGGCACGCGTCGAAGATGCGTTGCATGCAACGCGAGCAGCTGTCGAAGAAGGCATTTTGCCAGGCGGCGGTGTGGCGTTGGTTCGCTGCAGCGAAGTTGTCGCAAAGGTTGCCAGCGGGTTGTCCGGAGACGAGCGAACAGGTGCTCAAATCATCCTTCGCGCTCTGGAAGCCCCTCTGCGTCAGATCGCTGACAATGCAGGGATCGACGGTAGTGTCGTAGCGGACGAAGTTCGCCAAAAGGCATTGAGCATGGGATACGACGCGAACCGCGGCGAATATGTTGACATGTTCAAGGCCGGCATCATCGATCCGGTGAAGGTCGTTCGTACCGCTTTGGCGAACGCAGCTAGCATCTCGAGCTTGTTGCTGACCACCGAAGCATTGGTAACGACCTTGGACAAAGACGACAAGAAGAAGAGGAAAGTCGAAGGATCTGTCCGTTAAACAGCAAGCTTTGTAGCTTGCCGATATCGGAGAGTCTATTCGGTTCCGAATCCTCAACGTTACTTCGTTGGAAGTAAAGGGTTCATGAAAGGGGGTGAGCAGATCACCCCCTTGGAAAACAGGTCATTCGGAGTCGAATGGCCTTTTTTTATGGCTAGGTCGTGTTTTATGGCTAAGTCGTGTTTGATGGCTAGGTCGTGGGGATGTGTGGTTGAAAACCGTGCTGTTGAGAGGCGGGTCGGTCGGGTGAAGCGAAGTGCTTAGCCTAGGATTATAGGTCAGCTGTTTAACCAGGAGACGTTTCAGGCGTGTCATCCCAATCGAAGCGTGATTTGTACGAAGTGCTCGGAGTCAGCAAGACGGCTTCGCAGGACGAGATATCGAAAGCATATCGCAAGATGGCGCTGAAATATCACCCGGATTCAAATCAGGGGGATACCGAGGCGATTCACAAGTTCAAGGAGGCTGCGGAGGCTTACGAGGTTCTTAGTGATACCCAGAAGCGGGCTCGATACGATCGTTTTGGTCATGCGGGCGCCGAGGGTGGCTCTGGTGGCGGCTTCGGGGATGTTTCGGATATTTTCGAAGCCTTTGGAGACGTTTTCAGCGGATCGATCTTCGAAGACTTCTTCGGAGGTGGACGAGGCAGGTCCAGGGTAAGGCGCGGTGCGGATCTGCGCTGTGACGTGACGCTCGATCTGGAAGAAGCAGCCAAGGGTGTAACAAAAACCGTGTCGCTGACGCGTCACGCCGCATGTGAGAACTGCGGAGGAAGTGGAGCGGCCGAAGGTTCGCAACCGGAATCTTGCCGAAGGTGCCAAGGGCGAGGGCAAGTGGTGCAAGCCAGCGGCGTCCTGCGAGTCCAGACAACCTGTCCTATCTGCCGAGGAAGTGGTAAGACGATCGGTAATCCATGCCGGACGTGTGATGGGCATGGACTCAAACCGCACGAGGTGAAGTTAGAAGTGAAGATCCCTCCTGGGGTCGATGAAGGAATGCGAGTACGACTGCCAGGTGAAGGGCAACCGAGTCCCGATGGGGGCCCCAGCGGCGATGCGTATTGCAACATCCACGTCAAACAGCATGCGATATTCAAACGTGACGGACAGGACTTGATCCTGCAGTTTCCGATTTCCTTTAGCCAAGCGGCCTTGGGGGCGACGGTCGAAGTTCCAACGCTCGATGGTCGCAAGCAATTAGAGGTAGGGGCTGGAACGCAAAGCGGGACGGTCTACCGGTTGCGTGGTCAAGGAATCGCCGATCCGCATACAGGCGTCAAAGGAGACTTGTTGGTCCAGACGTTGATTGAGGTACCAAAGAAGCTCAGCAAGCGGCAGCAGGAACTGTTGCGTGAGTTAGCGGAGTTAGATGAAAAGAATATCACTCCGGAGCGCAAAGGATTTATGGATCGGATCATGGAATATTTTCAGTTGCAGGGTACAAAAGAGTAGGTAGGAGCGTTCTGGCTGGTTCCTAGATTGGCTGGATGTTTCTGCAGAGCACTAAATTCACGCAAAGGGTATTGGAGGCAAAATGACCACAAGCAATTCATCAGCGGGTTCGGAGGGTATGGGTCCTAAGGACGCAGACGGTGTGGATCAAGATGCGTTCTTCACTCAGGAACAAGGCGAGTTTGCTAAAGGTGATGTTACAGGTGATGGCGGCTACAACGACAGCGGTGAAGGGGATTCCCAAAGCTTTGAGGATGACGATAGCCCAGAGGCACTTATTCAAGAACTAGAACACCAGTTGGTTGAGTTCCGCAGCAGGGAACTCAAAGCGGCAGCGGAGTTGGAGAACTTCCGCCGACGCACGATGCGGGACGTAGACCAGCAGTTGAAATACGCATCGGTTCCTTTGGTCACGGACTTGCTGGAAGTCTTAGATAACCTGAATCGCGCGATCGACTCTGCAGTCCCGGGAGCGGGGGCGGACGGATTGGTCGCTGGGGTCAAGATGGTTCAACAGCAGTTTGTCAACGTGCTGAGCAAACATCATTGCAAACAGATTCCAGGTGTCGGTCAGCCTTTCGACCCGAATGTTCATCAAGCCATCTCCCAGATGCCCAGTTCGCAGTACCCGGCCGGAAGTGTGATGATTGAACACAGCGTCGGATACGCCATGCATGATCGGGTGGTCAGACCAAGTATGGTTGTCGTATCGACCGGTTCTGCAAGTTCTTAGTTGTAGGGTGAATGCAAACCAGACGGGGCAAACCAGACTGGGCAAACTTGAACAGGTAAACTTGACTAGGTAAACAAGGCCAGTAGGAGACAGAAGCCATGCCGACTTATGATTATGAATGTGACGCTTGCGGCCATCGATTCGAGCTGTTTCAATCGATTTCAGCCGATCCAGAAAAGAAGTGTCCTGAGTGCAAGAAGCTCAAGCTCAGGCGATTGATCGGTACGGGCGCGGCGGTGATGTTTAAAGGTTCGGGGTTTTACCAGACTGACTACCGAAGCGATTCGTACAAGAAGTCCGCGTCAGCCGATAGCAAGACAACTTCGAGTGGTGGCTCATCAGGCTCATCAGGCTCACCTGAATCATCGGGCTCATCAAGTTCATCCGGAAGCTCCGGCAGTTCCAGTTCATCGAAGGAAAGTTCAAAGCCCAGCGGCGGGAAGTCGAAGGGGGGCAGCAAGGAGTAGCCGGATGGCTGCAGCAAGGAGTAAGCGGGTGGAGCGAGGCTCGGTAGGTACTTCCGAGCTCATCCGCAACACGAATACAAATCGTTTGCTGTACGTTTGCTTGAAGGTGTTTGCTTGAAGTTGGTTACTTTAAGCTGTTGAGTTGGAGGTGTTCACTTGGAGGTGTTCACTTGGCGGTGTTCACTTGGAAGTCGGCTGAGCACTGCTTGATGGTGCACTGCTTGATGGAGTTGCGGCTGGAATTGATGAAGACGGAGATGAAGACGGAGATAAAGACGGGGCTGGCGGGGCTGGAGAGATAGCAACCTCGACTTGCAAGTTGATTCGATTTGCGGCGTAAGGTGCATCGTTCGCGTCGATGGTAATCCAAACAGGAATCGATCGAAAGTCAGAGCGAGCGAGGGGATTCGGGGAACGCATCTGCGGCGGGCCCACGACTCGGTCGACTCGAGACACCTTTCCGCTAAGCGGCTTTGGCAAGGCTGCCGATTGTAGGGTCACTGGCGAGCCAAGTTGAATTTTTGCGATGTCTGCTTCGTGGACTTCCGCCACGCAAACCATCTGATCAAGGTTTGCGAATTCGAAGATAGGGAGATTGGCGGTCCGCTCGCCGGGGGCACTGTTGACTTGTAAGACCGTTCCGTTTGAAGGGGCTCTCAGTTGCGACTGCTCGGCTTGAAGCCTCAGCAGCTCAATTTGCTTTTCTAGGGGTAGAACATTGTTCGTTTCTTGAAGCTCCTTCAAGGATGCTTTAGCATTCTCGACAAGCTGCTGGGCTTGTCGAACAGCCAGCTTCGCGGCTTCAACCCCTTGCTGGCAGTTCAGCGAAGCTTGGTCGAATTCAATTTTCGCTTGCAAGAGTTCCGTTCGTTTCGACTCGAACTCAAGCTTTCCAATCGCACCGCGAAGTCGCGGGTTTTCGATGAGGAGTTCCAGGGAGTGAAGCTGATCTTCAAGGGATCCGATGATTGGGATCTGGTTGGCTAGATTTTTTTCCGTGGCGAGTGCTTGGGTGAGTTGCAAATGTGCGGCTTGCAGTTTCGATTCCGCAGAATCGACAGCGACGGTTGCTTGGCGAAGACTCGAGTTCTGGAGTGATTTGGCGTCGGCAAGTTTTAGTTCGGCGAGCTGAATTTCAAGGTTTTTAAGTTTCGAGCTTTCGAGGGTAGCCAGAAGTGTGTTTTCCGCGACACGATCACCCGGGGAGACGTGGATTTTCTCAATGCGATCACCCGGAAGGGGTGTTAGTTTCAAAATCCCTGCAGCCGGTTGCAGTTTGCCTTGAGCTACGATTGAAGCCGGAAGAGGATTTGCACGTTGACTTTGACTCGTAGCTTGTGCTTGACAGGTATGCTGAACGAAAAGCAAAACGGCTGGAAGCAGTAGGAGCCTGAGCTCAAGCAGCTTCCTCGCAGCGAATCGATTCATTGGGAGATCGGTTATGATGCCGACAGTTATCACGATAGGGAGATTGATGGTAGGTAGTCAGGAAGGAAGTTTGTTTTTTGGTGCTGTGGTTTATTTTTTAGCAGGCTCAAACGGGTGGCAAAGCTATCCAGTTAGATTACCTTTTCTTTTGGGGTAATCGAAGGGAAGTTTAGAGAAAGTTTAAGAAGAATTATGCGGCTAGTTTCAAAACGCGGGATAACGAAACTCGGGGTGGGTAGAGCGAAGCGATGATACCAGGGTCGAGCGAGCGGGCAACACAATTCGATCCAGCGATGCGGGAGAGGATTTCTCAAGGACAGCAGCCGTCGATCCGGGTGCGTGGGTTGAACCATTACTTCGGATTAGGAGAGTTGCGCAAGCAAGTCTTATTCAACAATGATTTGACCGTTTACCCTGGTGAGATCTTGATCATGACAGGCCCCAGTGGGTCGGGCAAGACGACGTTGCTGACGTTGCTCGGGGGATTGCGAAGTGTTCAGGAAGGGGAGCTCGAAGTACTGGGTCAGCGATTGACTGGAGCGAGTGCCATCGGCATGGAGCGATTCCGCAAGGAAGTAGGGTTTATATTTCAATCGCACAATTTGTTCGAATCGTTGACCGCAATGCAGAATGTTCGAATGGCCTTGGAATTGTGCAATCCGAAGGGTACTCCAAGCGATCATACCGCCCGAGCTGAAGGTATCTTGCGGGAGGTGGGACTGGAGAATCGGATTCACTATCGCCCCAAGCAATTATCAGGGGGACAGAAGCAACGTGTGGCGATCGCGCGAGGACTTGCACACGGTCCAAAGCTTGTGCTTGCCGATGAGCCGACAGCCGCGCTCGACGAGCAAAGCGGCAGAACGGTCGTCGAGTTATTTCAGCGTCTGGCTAGGGAAAGCCGAACGACGATCGTCTTGGTGACGCACGACAATCGAATCCTCGATGCCGCTGATCGAATTGTCACCCTCGTTGATGGATCCATCCGCAGTGACGCTTTGATGAAGGAAGCTGCGATTATCACCCAGATGTTGGCCCGATGCCCAGTGTTCGCAAACGTCACTCCTCGGACACTGACACGGGTAGCAGACGAGTTCGAAATCGAACAATATCG
>CAIJIZ010000026.1 GCA_903820735.1 uncultured Pirellula sp. | reverse complement strand
CTGCGCAAGGCCAAGTCAATCATTTGCTCGGTCAGATTCGCGAACGGATCGCGATGGGAGACCGGGTGTTGATTACGACGTTAACGAAACGGCTTGCGGAGGATCTGGCAAATTTCTTTTGCGATCACGACGTAAAGTGCCGTTGGATGCATAGTGATTTGGGGGCTTTTGAACGGATCGAATTGTTGCGGGATCTCCGGGAGGGGCGTTGCGAAGTGCTCGTAGGTGTGAACTTATTGAGAGAAGGATTGGACTTGCCCGAAGTCTCCTTAGTGGCGATTCTCGATGCGGACAAAGAGGGGTTTTTGCGAAGCGAAACATCGTTGATTCAAACCATTGGTCGTGCGGCTCGAAATGCGAATTCCAAAGTGATTCTGTATGCGGACCGGATTACGGATGCGATGAAGATCGCCATGGAGGAGACGGCCAGGCGGCGGCGCAAGCAAGAGGAGTACAACAAGCAGCACGGAATCACCCCTGAGACGGTGCGCAAAGCCGCGATGAATAGTTTCCAGGAGTCGATAGCTACGCGCAAGAAAGCGAGGGAGGTCGTAACGCAGGCTGGTGCTCCGAAGGTCGTCACCAATGAGTACTTGAAAGAGTTGGAAGCCGAGATGATGGGAGCAGCGGAAGAGATGGAGTTCGAACGGGCTGCCGCCCTGCGAGACGAAATCCAGCGGCTCAAGGAGCATTTAGGCAAGCCGCTCGATAGCGTACCAGCAGCACCTGAGAAGGCTCCGGTTCAAAATAAGCAGCGTCGGGGACGCGGCCCTAAGCGATGAATTTATAACGCTGGGATAGATTGCTCGCTGGTCTACCCAATGAACTCCCCGAAGCACGCAAAGAGCAATCACCCAGGTGATGATCAATACTGTAATAACCCGATGATCTTTCCTGGGACGTGACGAGCTTGTGCATGCGTGAGGATCTCATGCAACCGCTTTCGGGCTTCCGAACCACTTTCGGTGGAATTCATTTGCATACCCTGTCGCATTGCCAAAAGATCCATGCTGAGGTGCTCGATCTCTTCACTGAGTAACGGTCGTTGCGATACGCGATGAAATACGGAGCCTTCCGCGGGCAATGCCCCCAAAGCCAATTGGGTGACGTGCGGCTTGGCGGGAGTGTTCTGTTCCAAATCTTGGGTATGTTTGGTACGAGAACGATACAATAGACCATCCGCCTGCGCTGCTTTGTTGGGGATGATTTTCTTGAAGGCAAGTGGATGCCCATCTAGTTCGACATAGACCATCGGCATCGGCGAGCTACGCATGCAAGCGAACAAAGTCGACTGGAAGCTCGCTTCTGGAAATACATCATCGATGATCCGCTCGATCATTTCAAATGTTAGCCAATTCTCCGAACCAAAAACATTGTGTACCGCAGTTTGAAGGAACGGTTCAAAGAAGCCTAGCTCGGAGGCGATTGCGTCCATCAAGACTTCGATCAATTCCCCTTGGTATTCTTCGCCGTCATCGACACAGTCGCTATGTGTGGTCATTCGATGTGCAATCTCGTGCCAACGGGTGAAATAACGCCTCGCGTGTTTCTCCCCTCGGCAATCCACCACTGCAACAAACTTGTCGGTGTCTTCGGGCAAGGCATTTCGACGACGAATCAACACGCCAAACGTCGCTTCGTCTCCATCGCAATCCTCATTGTCAAACCGAGCCCTCAAACCGGCAAATACATATTCCCCACGTTGCCTAGCGTAGAAATCGGTCAACCGATCAAAATCCTCTTCGGAGTGGATTTCCTCGATTGCCAATGCCAAACGATGGGTGAGAAGCCGCTGAAATTCAGCAGCGTTGGAAATGCCTGAGGGGCCGATTCCACCACTTTGCTCCACCCATGATTCAACCATTGCCAAGCAAGTAGCAACGGTTCCTTGAAATGGGTCGTTTGAAACAACCCCCAAAGCCCGGGCGAGCTGAACCAACTCAGGGGAAGATTCTTCGTTAATCATTCACTCTTAATAAACTGCTTGACTCCATCGTAGAACTTTCGCCAGTCGAACTTCTCCGCATTATCTTTCTTCTTCGAAGTCCGATGCGCAACGATCTGGCGCTGCATTTCCAACAGAGTAATCGCGTGACGAAACGACAGCTGTTCGCTCTCAGCGAACTTGATGAGCGAAGCTGGCATCGGAACTTCCATGCCTTCCTTCTTGCTCTCCTTGCTCCCCTTACCCGTCATCAAATAGTCCAATGATAATCCGAAAACCTGCGCAATCGTAAGCAAATTCTCAGCGCTGACATTTCGCTTGCCACTCTCCAACTCGGAAAGAAAGCTCTTGCTCAAGCCCACCTTGATACACAAGGTCTCCTGAGTCCAGCCTAACTCCAAACGCCGCTTTTTGATCCGTTCACCTACTGTCATGTTCATCGATCCCGTAAAGAATATGTGCGATTAAAAACTGTTAACGACTCGGGACGTGAGACGTAACGCGATTCTAGAAGATAAAAAAACGGTTTTCAATCGATTTCACAAGTTTTTTATAGCATTTGGCGAATAAACGCTTCTTGCAATCCACCTCACTGCAAGATCCCTCTAGCGGCTAATTGGCGATTTCTGGTACCAAACCATGGAACTGGGCAAACTATCCAATTTACCCAAATCCCCGCTGATCCGATCCAACCCCCTGAACTGCAATCCATCACGCAATCCATCACGCATTCCATTCCACACCAAATTCAACCTAAAACCAGTTCAACCCCCTTTGGAGTCTTGCACAATGACTATCCCTGCCCCCCTGCGTTATCTCACTTGCACCCTTCTATTCCTTCTGACGGCCCCCCAAGGAATCGCTCAAATGCGGCCAGATGAAGTCATCGCGCAATCGGGACAACTTCTTACCGAAACCATGGCACAGCCCCTCTCAAAGGTACCCCAAGCCATGATCGAAAACGCTTCCGGTGTGGCGATCATCCCCAATGTCGTCAAAGGAAGCTTCATCGTCGGGGCACGACACGGTAAGGGTGTGCTATTCGTTCGCGAGCCAAACGGGACTTGGCACGCTCCTGTCTTCATCTCGCTTACAGGTGGAAACATCGGTTGGCAAGTTGGAGTCCAGTCCTCGGATATCATCTTGGTCTTTAAAACCCCCCGTAGTATCCAAGGGATCCTCAACGGAAAACTTACGCTCGGCGCAGACGTAGCCGCCGCAGCCGGGCCGGTCGGCCGCGAAGGTGGAATCGGAACCGACGGGCAACTTCAAGCTGAGATCTACACCTATTCGCGCAGCCGTGGACTCTTCGCTGGGGTCTCCATCGACGGATCGGTCTTGCAAGTAGATCGCATCGCCACAGGTGCTTACTACAACATCTCCTCAATCAATCAAACTCCTGTTGTTCCACCCGCTGCACAACAACTCACGGAATCCGTAGCGAAATACGCCGCTCAAATCGCTTCAGGCTCCGCAGTACCAGCCTCCGCAAAAGCGGTCGGCGCAAGTGAATCCGAAGTCGTACGCGGACAACTGGTGCAACTAGCTCCAAAACTCTTCGACCTGCTAGACGAAACCTGGAAGCAATACTTGGGCCTACCCGCTTGGATGTTCCTCGGAGGAGCTCCCGCGAATCCCGAAGAAGTAAAAGCGATTGTGGCTCGCTATGAATCGGTCGCCAAAGACCCACGCTTCGCACCCCTCGCCTCCCGTGCTGAATTCCAATCAGTACTGAGCCTTCTGAAGCACTATTCTGCAAGCTTGAACCCCACACCTACTGCTATCCAACTTCCGCCTCCTCCGGCCGGCGGCCAACCGGTGCTACCCTGATCTAGCCGTCCTGTTCTAGCCGTCCTGATCTAGTGGGCATGATCCCAATACCGTCAAATCGAGATTTGGATTAGTACCCTGATGATTTGATTTTTGAGCAGCAAAGTGTCCCTTTCGAGAGAAGGGGGGCAAGACCTTTCCGTGGCATGTCCCCATGGCATGTCCCCGTAGCATGGCCCTCTGTGACCGCGCGAGGGGTGCGGATGGCTCAAGCAAAGACGCAAAGAAGCAAAGAAAACCGCGAACCGGTTTGTGTGATGCTTGGTGCGGAGCACCTTTTTTCGTAACTCCCATTCACATCCCAGCGGGAAGAGAAGCGACCGGGGGATGAGATTGGCGAACACTCACCGTTTGCGGTCCGTCAATCGCTTAAGTTCAACTCGCATGATGTTGTTACGCGCGGAGCGGTGGGTTTCGCGGTCGGTGGTTAACCGCGCGGATGCAAGGGGTGGTATTTGGGATGTCGAAGTGGTTGAGGGAATCATTGGCCGACCGCTTCACCACACCCTACTGATCGTTGAATCGCAAAAGGAATTATGGCTGTCGATTTGACGGTATTGGGCATGATCCTAATCCACTGGCGCCTTGCGCAGAATCTTTTCCATAGTCTTACCTTTGGCAAGCTCATCGATGAGCTTGTCGAGAATCCTTATCTCCCGCATCAACGGGTCTTCTACATTCTCCACCCTTACTCCACATACCACCCCTTTGACATGCTCCCTAAGAGGATTCATCTCTGGGGCCTGGGCAAAGAACTCCTCAAAGGTACGCTGGTCATCCAACGATGCACGGAACTGCTTTGGAGAATAACCTGTCAACCAAAGCACGATCGTATCGACCTCGCCTTGCGTGCGTCCCTTCCTCTCGGCCTTCGCGACGTATAGTGGATAGACGCTTGCGAAAGAGGTAGTAAAAATCCGATGCTTGGTCATGACGTGCGCTCCGCTTGCGGAACAGGTGTTAAGGCCACTTGCGGAACAGATATTACAGAACGGGTAGAGAAACCGCTGCCATCGGATTCGCTTCGACCCTTGCAGTAATCGCTCGCACCAAAGCCCTCGATACATCCTCGAAAGGTTTAGCGATTCGAGGATCTTTCAAGACACTTGCAAGTTCGCCTCGATCCGATTCGCTCCGAAGTGCCATCTGGATCGGAACTTCTCCAAGGAAAGGAGCGGCAATCTGCTCGGCTTTGCTTCGCGCCCCTCCACGACCAAAAATATCGAAGGTCTTGCCCGTCTCAGGATCGGTGAAACCACTCATGTTCTCGACGATTCCCAAGATCGGTATCTTCGTCTTCTCAAACATCGTGATCGCCTTGCCAGCATCTAACAACGCAACTTCTTGCGGCGTGCAAACGATCACCGCTCCGGTGACCGGAAGCAATTGCGAAAGGGTCAAGGCGACGTCTCCCGTGCCAGGTGGCATGTCGATGATCAAGTAATCAAGATCTCCCCATGCGGTATCCCGAAGAAACTGTGTGATCGACCCGTGCAACATCGGTCCTCGCCATACAACCGCCTGATCTCGCTCAACCAGAAATCCCATCGACATCACCGGCATAGTTCCGCTGCGGATTGGCTGAATTTTGGAATCAACGATCTCAGGGCGTCCTTCCAAGCCGAGCAAGTGGGGGATACTCGGTCCATACACGTCGGCATCCATCAAACCGACCTTGGAACCTAGTTTCTCCAACGTCAAAGCGATCGATGCAGCCAACGTGCTTTTCCCAACACCACCTTTACCCGCCGCCACTGCAATGACCGCCTTGGCCTTCAATCCGATCTGTCCGAGAGATTGGGGAGCTCGCTCGAATCGATCCAGTTGAATTTCGATCGACTTCAGTCCTTCTACACGGCTATGCAAATGAGCTTGAAGTTGACTAGCAACCTCCGATGCGATCGGTGCAATCATACTCGTCAATCGCAAGGTGCACTTTGCATGACCGTCTGCGAGGGACCAATCTGTGACTTGCCCCGTCTTTGCAAGGGACCGGCCAGTTTCTGGATCTTTGAAAGATTCCAAAGCCGCTTGCAATTGCTGGTTGAGTTCTAGATCCGACATTCAAATAAATTCCAATCAGGGCTTATTGTGTAAGGGTGCTTGCAATCAAAATAAAAATGGCATGCTAGAAAACCAAATTCAAGGACTTCAGTCGCCGTTCGGTTTCCACCATCAAAGCGTCTTCGGCTGCCTCATCGGCCGCTTCATAGGTCACGGAGAACCGAAGGCAACTTCCTGCGTCATCCCAGGGAACGATCACGATGGAATGTTCGGTGATGAAGTACTGTGAAGCTTCCTCTGCATTGGCGAATTGAGGACCACCGGAAATTCCTTTGGGGGCTCCAACGTAAAGGAAGTAACTCCCGCCAGGAACTTCGCACTGAAATCCACAGCGACGAAGCGTGGCGACGAGTTTCTCCAAACGCCTCTTGTACTTTCCATGAATCCTTTGAGGAATCTCAGGATTGTCCAATGCAGAGATGGCAGCACGCTGAATAGCTCCAAACTGCCCGCTATCGCAGTTGTCTTTAACGTCCGAGAAGGCTTGGACAATTCTTGCATTTCCGCACACCCAACCGATGCGCCAGCCGATCATGTCGAAGCCTTTGCTCATCGAGTGCACTTCCACTCCCACATCCATCGCGCCGGGGACTTCGAGAAAACTCAAAGGCTTGCCTCGGAAACTCAACAAGATGTGCGCAGCGTCTTGAACCACTACAAAGGAATGCTTCTTCGCCAACTCGATGATCTGCGCGTAGAACTCTTTGGTCGCAACCTGCCCCGTAGGACTATTCGGGTAATTCAAAACCAACAGCTTCGTCTTCTCCCAAATCTCTGGGGTCACCGATGAAAAATCTGGATAGAAACCATTGGACGCCAACAACGGTAAGCGATGGACGGTGCCACCATAATATCGGGTGTGCGTACCAGCTACCGGATAGCCCGGTACGGTCATCATCGTGATGTCACCTGGATTGATGAAGCAAGCCGGTAGCATCGACAGAGCGGTCTTACTACCGATGCAGTGGTTGATTTGCGTATTGGGATCAAGCTCCACCCCAAACTGCCGCTTCATGAATCTCGCAACAGCTTGCTTGTAATCTGCGGTTCCATTATCCATGTACCCACGATTCTCAGGCCGATTGGCTTGAACATTCAAAGCCTCTCGCACCGTCACATCCGCCATTGAATCGTTCTCGCCGATCCCAAAATCAAGCAATTGCCGATCCGGGTAATCCGCTAACGCCTTACGCTTCGCTCGCTTGATCTTCTCAAACTTGTAGATCTCGTTGGCCTTGCCGTATTGCTTGCCACCAATGCGGTCCGCAAAGAGCTCTTGGAAATAAGGGTCGTTCGCTGGATTGCTGGTTTCCGATGAAGACATAATGCGCTTTGATCCCCAAAAGGTGAACTGGTCAAAGAATAGCTAAAGACAAAGATAATTCACGACCATCAGACTGGACCGTGAGTGGACGAATTATAGATCGAAAAAAAAAATGTTCTATTGCAAAGGCTCAAGACTAGCTAGCCGTTGAACAAGGCGTTTTGCATATTCATGATAACGTAAGGGCAACCCGCGTTTCCACTTGCCTCCGTCCTTCTCGAACGCACTTTGCACCCTCGAAACCATACTCTCACTCGCCCCAATGTCACACAAGGCATTGAGGGCGAGAATTCTTGCACCCCAACTCGCTTGAGGCTGTTCAACGATCTCTACCAAGACTTCAAGGGCCTTATCTGCCCTCTCACCCTTTTTCTCACCGGCTTGCTCCATTAGAAACACCCCTTCTGCTACGACACCGCGTATCTCTAGAACCGGATCGTTGAGCAAATTCAACAGAGATTCCCCCAGCGGCGTCGCATGGCCTAACTGCGCAAGCCTTCGAGCAGCAATCCCCCCCCAATACCTTTGCGTCGCGTGACTGCTTTGAAGCATTAGTTTGAGTTGTTCAAAAGCCTCTATTTGAGCAATACTCTGGGCATTGTCCTGCAGCACACCCTCTAAAGCGAGCAATTCATTGCCCGATTTCCAAGCCGCCTCAATGGCTTCGGAACGATCTGGCGGTTGACGGTGACTCAACCATCCTTCTGGGATCGCGCCACAATCACCGACAGCGAGCATGTGCGATTTCAATCGGCTAGCTAAATCATCGCGGATTCGCTGTAAGCGAACATCGGTTGTGCGAGCCAAATTCACTACTTGGTGCGGATCGGCTTGGGTGTCGTAGAATTCCTCAACCGGTTTAGGTCGCCAAAATGAAGACTGCATGTCATTGAGCTCTCCGGCTCGAAACAACCTGAACCACTCGCGTGTGGTAGTTGTTTGAAACATGTAATTCAAGTAAGCACCTTGAGGGCGATCCGGTACGAAATTGCGAATATACATGAAGCGATCGTTCCGAATAGCTCTAGAGCAATCGAGTCGCTCGTCCATACGATCCCTGAATCCAATCAAAAACTCATTGGCTTGAGACTGCTCTAAGAAGAACGAACGACCATGCAACGAACCGAGTCCCTCAGACGGGACCTCGATTCCGCATAACCCTAAGACTGTTGGTGCTAGATCGACAAAACTGACGAGTCGATCGCTCTGTCCACCTTCTCGATACTCACCGGACCCTCGGCCGCTTGCATCATCTTCTCGAGCATATTGGCCATCAACGTGAGTATACCGACCAGCAAACTTTGCCGGGATATGGACCAACATCGGAACTCGTAGTCCGGACTCGTATAACCACCTCTTTCCACGCGGCAACCCACAACCGTGATCACCGAAGAAGAATACGATGGTCGATTCATCCAAGCCATCAGCCCGCAGCTCGTCGAGTACTTGACCAACCATCGTATCCATTTCGGTGATGCGGTCGTAGTACTGGGCCCAATCAAGTCTCACTTCTGAGGTATCGGGATGATAAGGGGGGATGGGCGCAAGAGCTGGATCATGCTTGGGTTGATACGGTCGCTTGCGGATCTGCCCTTCATGCGTCACCGTGAAATTGAAGACTGCAAAAAAGGATTGTCCATCGCTGCGATTCTTCCAGTGAGCTTTCTTGCTCGAGTCGTTCCACAACCTTGCGCTGGTGGAAGATTCTTGTGAATCAGAGCCGGAGGAGTAAAAGTTGTAGTCTTCTTTGTTATTGTTCGAACAATAGTACCCGGCCTCGCGAAGCCGCTCTGGGAGGGTCTTGAACCCCTCCGGTAAAGGAACACTTGAACGCATAGGCTGCGCGCCGTACGAAGTCGGATAAATCCCTGCGATAAGGGTGGTTCGTGCCGGTGCGCACACAGGCGCGTTCGACCAACAGCGATTAAACCGCAATGCGCTTTGCGCAAATCGATCGATACGCGGTGTTTGGGCGTATTGATCGCCGTAACATCCAAGCTGTGGTCCGGTGTCCTCACATGTAATCCAAAGGATATTTGGACGTCGAGCATCCCCACCCGAATCCTGGGCTTGAGCTACGCGATAGGCTGCTGTTGGGCTTGCAGCCAAACATAGAAAAAACCAAAGAATCGTGGGAGCAAATCGAGAACCGTCGCTTGGGTGTAACAAGCATCGCGAAGCGACCATGGCATCAGCCTTCGAGAACAATTCTCAACATACGACGCAACGGTTCAGCTGCCCCCCAAAGCAATTGATCCCCAACAGTAAACGCTGTGAGATAGCAACCCTTTCGGGAGGGATCGAGTTCGATTTTTCGCAAACGACCCACGGGACACATCAGCGTCCCTGAGACGGCAGCAGGACTGAGTTCTCGAATCGTGGCCTCACGTTGATTTGGAATCACGCGAGACCATGGGTTTGCTGAATCGATTCGCTCGATCAACTCGTCGAGTGGGATGTCCTGCTTGAGACAGATCGTCAAAGCTTGGGAATGGCATCGCATCGCCCCAATACGAACGCAAATTCCATCGACAGGGATCGGACCCGACTCGGTACCGAGGATCTTATTGGTTTCGGCTTGGCCTTTCCACTCTTCGCGACTCTGGCCGTTGCCCAAGTCTTTATCGATCCAAGGAATTAAGCTGCCGGCCAGTGGCACACCGAAACAAGCGGTCGCAAAATCATCGCCTCGCATACTCGCCGTTACTTGCCGATCGATATCGAGGATCGCCGCGCTGGGGTTCGCCAAGAGCGAATCGACGGGCTGAGCAAGCTGTTTCATTTGCGTGAGCAACTCGCGCATGTTCGGCGCCCCGGCTCCAGAGGCGGCTTGATACGTCATGCTCGTCATCCATTGGACTAGTCCGTCTGCGAAGAGCCCATGAAGGGCCATCAGCATCAGCGATACGGTGCAATTACCACCCGCGAATGTTTTCAGCCCTTGAGCCAATCCATCGCGGATGACTTTATCGTTGACCGGATCGAGAATGATCACGGCCTCGGGTCTCATTCGAAGCGTGGAAGCTGCATCGATCCAGACTCCATTCCACCCACTCTTGCGCAGCGCATCGTAGGTCGCGGTCGTGTAGTCTCCACCTTGGGCAGTGAGGATTACATCCATCTTCGCCAAAGCAGTCAGGTCGTTCGCGTCATGCAACTTCCCGGTCGACTGCCCATCGATGACAGGCCCAAGCCCCCCAGCATTCGACGTCGAGAAGAATACTGGATGAAACTCGCGAAAGTCTTTCTCGGCGGTCATCCGATCGAGAAGAACCGAACCGACCATACCACGCCAACCGATGAGTCCGACTGTTTTCACGATGTGCACAGCAAGCAAGAGGAATGAAGCTGCCCCGTCATTATGACAGGGTTGGTCATAACGACAGGGTTAGTCATCAGAACAGGGTAAGTCATAACCTGGAGGTTACAAATAACGATTGAAGATGTTTTCGAGGAACTCTTGTCGACCACTTTCGTTCGGGGAGACATCTCCCTTTTCGCAAATGTAAGCGTCGAGCGATTCGAAATTGGACTCTCCGGCTTCGATCTTCTTGCCAATTCCCGAATCCCAACTGCGGTATCGGTTCTTCACGAAATCGGACAAGACCCCTTCTTTGCGGATTTCCGCAGCCATTCGCAGGCCGCGAGCAAATGCATCCATTCCACCGATGTGCGCATGGAACAAATCGATCGGCTCGAAACTCTCTCGCCGTACTTTGGCGTCAAAGTTCACGCCACCGGTTGTGAATCCACCGTACTTGAGAATCGTCAGCATGCATTGCGCGGTCTGATAGAAGTCCGTTGGGAACTGGTCGGTATCCCAACCGAGGAGCAAGTCACCGGTGTTCGCATCGATCGAACCGAGCATCCCCTGCATACCCGCATAATCGAGCTCATGCATCATGGTATGACCAGCGAGCGTGGCATGGTTGGTCTCGATATTGAGCTTGAAATACGGCATCAAGTCGTAGGCTCGCAAGAAGTTGATACAAGCCGCCGCATCGCTGTCGTACTGATGCTTGGTAGGCTCTTTTGGCTTTGGCTCGATCAAGAATGGGCCTTTGAATCCGATCTTCTTCCCGTAATCAACCGCCATGTTCAAGAAACGCCCCAAGTTATCGATTTCGCGTTTCATGTCGGTGTTCAGAAGGGTCATGTAGCCTTCGCGACCACCCCAAAAAACGTAGTTTTCACCGCAGAGTTCGTTGGTCACATCGAGGGCATTCTTCACTTGCGATGCGCAATAAGCATAAACATCAGCGTTGCACGAAGTCGCCGCACCGTGCATGAAACGCGGATTGCTGAACATGTTCGCCGTGCCCCAGAGAAGCTTCACGCCAGTCTTTTGCTGGTGTGCTTTGAGCGAATCAGCAATCCGCTGAAGATTCTTGTGCGACTCGGCAATCGTCTTCCCCTCAGGAGCAACGTCCCTGTCGTGGAAAGCATAATAAGGTGCTTGCAACTTCTCGAAAATCTCGAATGCGACTTCGACTCGACGAAGTGCGTTATCGATCGAATCCGAACCGTCGTCCCAAGGCCGATCAGCGGTCGCCGGTCCAAACGGATCCGATCCACCACCACGCATCGTGTGCCAATAAACTATGCTGAACCGCAAGTGGTCCCGCATGCTTTTGCCTTCAATCATCTCGTCAGGGTTGTACCAACGAAATGCCAGGGGATTGCGAGAAGTAGGACCTTCGTATTGAATCTTGCTGATCTCGGGAAAGTAACTCATAGCGATGCGACTTTTG
>CAIJIZ010000025.1 GCA_903820735.1 uncultured Pirellula sp. | reverse complement strand
CTATCGCTCAACGCTCTAGCCAACGGCAAAGCTTCCGCAGTTTGCAACGCATAATACTTGGTCGACTTCGCAGATCCCTGCGACACATCGATCTCGCGAACCACTTGCTCGACCCGTTGCATCTCATCAGAAGGTGCCGTCACGATCAAACTGTTGGTGGTCAAATCAGCCGTGGCAGTTACTTTGGTAGAGCTCGCTGCAATCGCCGCTCGCAAAGTCGTCGCATCCGCACGCTCAATCGCAAATACCTTGGTAACAATCTCCATCGCATTGACGTCGAGTTCCCGCACCAATTCTTCGATACGCTTGTGCTGCTCAGGATTTGCCGTCGCAATCAATGTCCCGTCATCCCGCCCACCATAAATACTCGCCGTTGGAAACTGCGCCGTCAGAACCGTCGCTACACCATAAGCGTTCGGCTGCTTAAGCCGATAAACTCGGGTAGACGCCGCCTCGTTGCGAGGTGCATCAAACGACTTCATCACCTCTCGAACTCGTTCATGCTCACCAACCTTGGCCGTGACAGCAACCGATTTACCAGTCGTATCGTATACCACGGTCGCTTTCGGCAACAATGCGGACAAGATGGTGTAAGCCGCGATCGGATTCCCGTACTGCAAAGGATAGACCACCGATGCAGTCGGCTCCGGAGGGGGTAACTGCTGCTGAATTTCCTCGATCTTCTTCGCTACCAAATCCAACTCATCCTTGGTACCGATGGCGGTAATTGTTTGGTTGCGAACATTTGGATCGAGTTGAATATTCGCAGGAACAGTAGATGTTAACGTGCTCATCAACGCTGTCACATCGACTTGATCGGGATTGAGGTGGAAGACTCGGATCGTCTTCTCTCCTGTCCCACCACTGCTCTGCATCAACTCGACCACTTGAGAAATCTTTTTCTGCATATCCTCCGGCGCGACGACAATCAGTTGCCCAGTGGTCGGCACCGCGGCAATGCTCGCCGTTGGAAACAGGGAAATCAATGCGGTTTGCACGGCGGTAACCTGCGTCGGCTTGACGGTATATGTCGCTGGCAATTTCGCACTCGCTGCGGTCTTGCCAATCTGCTCGATCGCTTGGGATACCCTTTCTTGTTGCTCTTCATTCGCATAAACAGTCAAAGTCCTGGAAACCAAATCAGGACTCAATATCGCTTGTGGCGCGATCTGCCCGAGCATCGTCGTGAGACTTGTCAAATCCCCAGCGGGTACCGGATAGGTTTTCACACTCTGAACCACACCTTCCGGAGCCGAAATCAATCGCCCAAGAGACTCGCTCAAGCGATCCAGTTCTTCTTTAGCACCGGTGGCAAGAATGCGATTGGTAGTCGTGTCCGCGGCAAGCTCCATATCGGGATAAAGCTTTTGCAATAACGGCAACAAGTAACTCGCATAGGTCTTCTTCGTATCAAAGCTTCGAATTTCTTTTTGCGCGTCGCTCAACGCTCCCTCGGCACTCGCCCCCTTCTTGGTCAACAACTCGACAACCTGTGCGATCCTCTGTTGTTGCTCTTCAGTCGCAACCGCAATAATTTGACCACTAAGTGGAATGGAAGAAAAAGTCACCGTCGGGAAAAGAGTCGTCAAAGCGGTCTGCACGGGGGTAACCTGTGCGGGCTTGACTGTATAAGTCGCAGGCGATTTCGCCGATTGCGCTGTCTTCGAAACTTGCTCGATCGCTTGCGATACCCGATTGTGTTGCTCTTGAGAAGCAAAAACCGTCAACGTCCTGGAAGTCAGATCTGGACTAATCAACGCTTGCGGCGCTATCTGAGCAAGAATCGTAGAGAGGGATGTCAAATCACCATTCGCGACTGGGTAAGTCTTTACCAACTGTGGCGATCCGTCGGGTGCGGAAATCAACCGATCCAAGGCTTCGCCGATCCGGTCAAGCTCCACCTTGCTACCCGTTGCAAGAATTCGATTCGTAGTCGCGTCGACTGCCAACTCCACGTCAGGCCAAAGCTTTTGCAGAAGTGGAAGCAAATAAGACGCATACGTCTTCTTGGTATCAAAACTGCGGATCTCCTTCGGACCGGAATCGTTCGAACGAGGCCGATCGATCTGTTCAATGGCAGCTTTGATCGTCGCATGCGTGTCGATGGAACCCGTAACAGCAAGTTGCTTTAGCTTGTCATCCGCAAGAGTCGTAGCACCGGTGACCAACTGATCGACGACGGTTTTGATCTGGGTGGGAACCGCATGTTGAATTGGATAGACCACGACAACCTTTTGCTTGTCCGCAGAAGCTTCCATCGAAAGGGCTGTAATCAGTTCCTTGATGTCTTTATGGTTGGCCTCATCGGTCGTAATCAACAAACGATCCTTTGAAGTATCTACATTGACCCTCGCCTTGGTAAGCAATGGAGTCAACGCAGTACTCAACGCTGTGGCGGTCATATTGGGAACAGAATAACTCTCAAGACGTAACATAGGCCGCTTGGGAAGCTGCTCCTGAATCGCCTCTAAACGCTGAGCAAGCAACGTATGGCCAGCCTCGTCGGCGACAACTGTCAATTGCTTACCCTCGGTATCAACGGTGATCTTGGCATCCGGAAACTCAGCGGTTAATAACGAAGAGACGATTGCATATTCGCTGGTCTGAATCGGGTAAGTTTTCGGCAACCCTTGAGCAGGCATCGTTCCGGGCTGATCTAAGCTTTCAAGGAACGCTTTGAATTTCGTTTGTTGCTCCGGGTCGCCCCAAGCAAACAGCTCGTTCTTATTCGTACCATCGACAAGCTTCATGGTCGAGAGTTCACTCGGTAACTCGCTGGTCAAAAGGGTCCGGCGAGCAACCTGCGTCTTACTCAACACGTACAACTTCAACTCTCGAGCCGTTGGCTTGGGCAGTAAAGCCAGCAACGATTCCATCGTTTTCTCAATCGAAGCGATCTCCGCCGGAGTCGCTAGCATCATCAATTCTGTTCCATCAGGATTAAGCCAAGCGTTAGCGGTTGGGACAAGCTTTTGGACCGTCGCAAGCCATTTCGCGTCGGCGATTCGGTCGAGATGGAAGGATTTCAACTGAAGCGCTTTATTCGATTGCGAGCGCTTCCAAATCTCAAAAATCTCAGTAGCAAGCTGAATATCGTTGTCGTTGCCACGGACGATTAGAGTCCCCGCAGCCGAATTAGCACCCACTTGAGCTTTGGGCAAAAAGGCTTTCATGGCCGCTTCACCAATCGTCGCCATCGCAGGATCGATCTCAAATACTTTCATATTCGGGCGATCAACCACCGGAGTGATATCGAGCCCGATCAACCCTGAACGAATCAAAGCTTGATCCGCTGCGGAAGCGGTGACCAAAATGCGATCTGTGGATGTCATCACCAAAGCGCTCGGCGCTATTGCAGCTATCTGCTTCTTGATGTCCTCAGGAAGAACCTTCGATGCTTGATAGGCAACCGATTCGCTCGCTTGCAATTCCCCGGCGCTTGCAAGCATCTGATCGACAGCGGTCTTGATGGCAGTTTGATAACTTGGAACTACAAACGCGCTGAGCACTCGCGTCTTCGGATCGATCGTTATCTGCTCACTCGGGATAAGAGTCTTGATCGTCGAAAGCACGCTTGCGGCATCCAAAGTACCTAATGGGTAAGATGCGAAGACCGGTTGTGGTGGAGGAGGTGGTGGTTCAGGTTTCGGAGTTGCTTTTGGAACAGGCACCGACATGATCAACTCATTGATCGTCTGCAT
>CAIJIZ010000024.1 GCA_903820735.1 uncultured Pirellula sp. | reverse complement strand
GGCGACGATTGATTCCGTGCAGTACGATCCAAATCGATCAGCGCGGATCGCATTGGTTGTGTATGCCGACGGTGAGAAATGTTATATTTTGGCAACCGACAACATGAAGAAGGGGGATGTGCTGCTCAATGGGCCGAGTGCACCTCCGACGCTTGGAAACTGCTTGCCGTTAAAGAGTATTCCTGCTGGAACGGAAGTTTGCTGCGTTGAGATGACACCAGGTCGTGGTGCAGCACTTTGTCGATCCGCTGGATCATCGGCCGTCTTGATGGCACGTGAGGGTGGTTGGGCACAGTTGCAACTACCGAGCGGCGAAGTTCGCCGGGTGCCAAGTCAAGGGCGAGCAACCATCGGAAAGATGGGTAATTCGGAACACGACGCGATTCGAATCGGTAAAGCCGGTCGGAATCGTTGGAAGGGTTGGAGACCACACGTTCGCGGTACCGCGATGAACCCTCACGATCACCCGCACGGTGGTGGTGAAGGGCGAACCAAGGGTGGACGTCATCCGGTCAGTCCGACAGGCAAGTTGGCGAAGGGTGGATTCACCCGTCGGCGCCGCAAGCCAAGCAATGCGTCGATCATTCGCCGCCGCAAGTCGGTGCGATATGGTCAATTGAAGTTGAGATAATAGCTTAGCTAGGGAATGAACTAGGAAAGATAAGCGATGGGACGTTCGACTAAAAAAGGCCCTTACGTAGATCCGAAGCTTTTTGCGAAGTTTCAGAAGGCGCGTGAGACGAACAGCAGCCAACCGATCACGACTTGGGCGCGACGTTGCACGATCGTTCCGGAGTTCGTCGGAGCGACGTTCATGGTGCACAATGGCAAAGCTCACATCAAAGTGTTTGTTACCGAAGATATGGTCGGTCATAAGCTCGGTGAGTTTGCACCGACCCGGACCTTCCGGGGTCACGGCGGCAAGGGTGGCAAGAAGTAATTGATCAGGGAACAAGGCATAGCAATGGCTTACCGAGCATCACACAAGTACGCGCGAATTAGCGCTCGAAAAGTTCGACCTTTGGCGAACTTGGTTCGAGGTAAGTTCGCGGACGAAGCGTTAGAGATTCTTCGTTATCAGCCACACCGCGGCGCCAGGATGCTTGAGAAAGTCATCCAGAGTGCAGTCGGCAGTGCGCAGGATACCGAGCAGAACAAAGGGGTCTCCTACGGAGTTGAGGAGTTGGTAGTTGTCGACGCACGCGTCGATGGCGGACCGATGTTCAAAAGGTTTCAACCACGATCCCGAGGCCAGGCCTTTACGATCTTGAAGCGTACCAGTCATATTTCGGTGGAACTTAAGCGGTTGGAAGAACTGTAGGAAACAGAGAACTATGGGACAGAAAGTAAACCCAATTGGCTTCCGCACCGGCATCGTTATGGGCTGGAAGAGCCGATGGTATGCCAGTAAAAAAGAGTTCGCTGAGCTTCTGGTTGAAGACCAGAAGATCCGGAACTTTATAAAGAATCACCCAACCAAGCCAGCGTATCGCGAAGCGGGGATCGATCGGATTGAGATCGAGCGAACCCGTGACGAAGTTAGGTTGCATGTTTTTGTGGCCAAGCCAGGTTTGATTATTGGTAAGAAGGGGACTGAGATCGAAGTCCTCCAAGAAGAACTGCAAAATTTGATCGGTCGTCGAGTGAACTTGAAGGTCGAGGAAGTATATCGACCTGAGATTCAAGCGCAGTTGATTTCCGAAGACATTGCCAAGCAACTAGCAAAGCGAGCGAGTTTCCGCCGAACCATGAAACGTTCGATTGAGACCGCGATGGATGCTGGAGCGAAAGGCATTAAGATCCAACTCTCTGGCCGTCTCGGCGGTGCAGAAATGGCTCGCTGTGAAAAGGCGAACGCTGGAGCGTTGCCGTTGAGCACGATCCAAGCGAAGATTAGTTACGGTTTCGCTGAAGCTTCGACCCCGCAAGGGAATATCGGAGTTCAGGTATGGGTAAATCAAGGTTCCTACGCGGGAGACAACAACGATGGCGCTGATGCCCAAGCGGGTCAAGCACCGAAAAAGCCAAAGAGGACGTATAAAAGGTAACGCGACTCGCGGCAATAAGGTCGTCTTCGGCGACTGGGGTCTTCAGTGCCTGCAAGGTGGCTGGATCCGAGCGCAGACGATCGAAGCCGGCCGTATCGCGGCAAACCAATACGTTCGTGGTGAAGGTCGCTTGTACATACGAGTTTTTCCAGATAAGCCAGTTTCATCGAAGCCTCTTGAAACCCGGATGGGTAAGGGGAAGGGTGAACCGGAGTACTGGGTAGCAGTAGTCAAGCCTGGAACGGTTCTCTATGAACTAGGGGGCGTTTCGGAAGCGCAAGCTAAAGTGTGTTTCGCTCGTTTGGCAGCAAAGATGCCGATTCGGGTGCGACTAGTTCGACGCCGTCCTGCGTAAGGCCGGATCGGAGCATAAGTATTGCAGAGGCGATTAGCGTTTCTGCAATTCGCGGTAAATTCGCAAAGGTTGAAGAGAGACGCAAATGAAGGCAACAGAATTACGAGAGATGAGTGACGAGCAGTTGGAGCTCACGGCTGTGGAAGCCGCCGAGACCATGTTTCGTTTGCGTTTGCAATCTCAAACGGATCGAGTCGATGTACCGACACTAACGCAGAAGAACCGACGTTTGATCGCCCGGGTAAAGACTATCCAAGGCGAGCGTGCTCGGAAGGCTTCGAAGCCCAACGGCTAGGGTTGGTTGGACGGTTGATAGGAATTGAGAGAGCTTGTTAGGGTCCGAATAGGAAACCGCTTGCTTTCTCGAAGCGAAGAGATTCGGACATAATAGTCAGGGCATAAACGAGAGACATCGGAAACATGGCGCGACGCATTTTGGTTGGTGTGGTAAAGAGTGACAAGATGAACAAGTCTCGACGAGTCGAGATCGAGCGTTTCGTACGTCACCCAAAGTATTCCAAGATCGTTCGTCGTAAGACTGTGTGTCACGTCCACGACGAGAACAATGAATCGAAGGCTGGTGACAAGGTCGAGATTGAAGAATCCCGTCCGTTGAGCAAGCTTAAGAGGTGGAAGTTGATCCGCGTGGTTGAGAAGAATCGCGAAGTAGATGTCGCGGCTCTCCGTGGCGAGACCGCCGCAGCTAAGGGATAGGGTTGCGAAGTGCAGTTTGCTTCGGGGCGGAGCAGGTTGCAAATAGCGTTGGGGTTGAAAACCTAAGGTTGAAAGACGAAGAACATGATACAACAAGAAACCCGATTGCAAGTTGCAGACAACACCGGTGCACGAGAAGTTATGTGCATCAAGGTGCTTGGTGGAACACGTCGTCGGTATGCCGGAATCGGTGATGTGATCATCTGCTCAGTCAAGAGCGTCATTCCGGGTAGCGAAATCAAGAAGAAAGCGGTGGTTCGGGGCGTGATTGTCCGAACTGCACAGCCGACTCGCCGAGCTGATGGAAGTTACGTGCGATTCGATAGCAACGCGGTTGTCTTGGTCGACAAAGACGACAATCCCCGTGGCACCCGTATTTTTGGTGCGGTTGCTCGGGAGTTGAGAGAAAAGAGTTTCACGAAGATCGTCTCATTGGCGAGCGAGGTGGTGTAACGATGCTTATCAAAGAACAAGACTTGGTTGAAATCATTTCCGGCAAGGACAAGGGGCAACGTGGAGTTGTTTTGTCCGTGGACCGCGATGCGAACAAGGTTGTAGTCGAAGGGCTCAATCGCATTTACAAGCACGTAAAGCGATCGCAGCGTAACCCTCAGGGCGGACGTCTTTCGAAGGAAGCACCGCTTGATGCCTCGAAAGTGATGTTGGTTTGTCCGAAGACCAGCAAGCGAACGCGGGTAGGGGTTCGAATCGAAGCTGATGGCTCGAAGGTTCGATACAGCAAGAAATCTGGCGAGAAGCTTGGAGTCGTATCTCCAGCTAAAGCCGCGAAGGGTTAATAGTTCGGGTCGAAGCGAATCAGTGAACGGTTCGCGACCAGTTACGCATTTAGACGATAGATTTAGCAAAGAAAAATCCAAGAGGAAACGACGCGATGGCGCCTCGACTTCAACAGCACTACATCGAAAACATTCAAAAGCAGCTCGGTGAAGAGCTTGGGATTAAGAACGTTTTCGCGATTCCCAAGATTGAGAAGATCTCCGTTAACATGGGGGTTGGGGAAGCTATGCAGGACAAGAAGTTCCTGGAATTGGCAGCCGAAGCGATGGGAGAAATCACTGGGCAACGTCCAGTACATACCCTTGCTCGGAACTCGATCGCTGGATTCAAGCTTCGCGAAGGTGTCGCGATCGGATGTAAAGTCACGTTGCGTGGCGAGATGATGTACGAGTTTCTCGATCGTTTGATCAGTATCGTATTGCCTCGTGTTCGCGACTTTCGTGGGGTTAGCCGCACAGCTTTCGACGGTCACGGTAATTACTCGATGGGTTTGAGCGAATGGTTGGTGTTCCCTGAGTTGAGCAACGAAAAGTTCGCCAAGGCACAGGGGCTCAACATCACCATCGTTACAACGGCTTGCACCAATGACCATGCACGTCGTTTGTTGGAGATGTTTGGAATGCCGTTCCGAGCACCCAAAAAGAAAACTGCTTAGGTTTGAGCGATCGTAAGCAATCGGTTTCACAGATAGTTCGTAACAACGTTTTGATTGGAAGAAAAATCCAGTGGCAAGCAAAAGCAAAATCGCAAAGGCGAATCGCGAGCCGAAGTTTTCGACGCGGCGTGAGAATCGTTGCAAGCTCTGTGGAAGGCCACGGGCTGTGTACCGCAAGTTTGGGATTTGTCGGATTTGTTTCCGGCAGCTCGCGGATAAAGGTTTGATCCCTGGTGTACGTAAGTCAAGCTGGTAGGGTAGGGCAATAGAATAATGATCAACGATCCAATCGCAGACATGCTGACACGTATCCGGAACGCAATTCGGATTGAACGACCTTTCGTCGATGTACCTCTGTCGGGCTTACGCAAGAGCGTTGCCGATGTGCTGAAGCGAGAAGGTTACATTTGGGACTACAGCGAGGTAGAAGGCAAGCCTTTTAATTCGTTGCGGATTGAGTTGAAGTACGGACCGAACGGGGAGAAGATCATCCAATCCGTTCGCAAGGTCAGCAAGCCTGGTCGCCGTGTGTACGTCAAGTGCACCGAACTCAAGCCGATCCTTAACGGATTAGGTATATCGATCGTCAGCACTTCGAAGGGTGTGTACAGCGACCGCGAAGCACGCCAGCACAAGCTAGGTGGTGAAGTTTTAGCTGAAGTGAGCTAGTGCAGCTTGCTCAAGGGTGTCTTAGCGGACGTTATCGTTGAGACGAAGTGGACGAAGTAGAAGCAAACAACGTTGGAAGACTGCCGGTTGTACGATCGGTATACATTCCGGGAGAGAGTTAAATGTCGCGTATCGGAAGACAACCAATTGAAGTTCCAGCGGACGTAAAAGTCAGTTTGGAAGGCGCAACGGTTAAAGTGAAAGGCCCGAAGGGCGAACTAAGCTTTACCCACAATGACGAAGTTAAAGTCGCAGTTGGTGAGGACGGTAAGAGCGTTGTCGTTACACGCGATACGGAAGAACGGACCGCCAAGGCCCTTCACGGCTTGACCCGAGCTTTGATCAACAACATGGTTGTTGGTGTGAAGACTGGTTACGAGAAGAAGTTGGAAGTTCAAGGGGTTGGATACGTAGTATCGATCAAGGGTAAGAACCTGCACATGCGAGTTGGTTTTGCCAACGAGTTGGTAGTTCCGATTCCAGAAATATTGACAGTGGTATGTCCCGATCAAACACACATCAACGTGTCGGGTTGTGACAAGCAAGCGGTGGGGCAGTTCGCAGCCCAAGTTCGGTCGTTGCGAAAGCCAGAGCCTTACAAGGGCAAGGGCGTTCGTTATGTCGGCGAAGTAGTCAAGATCAAGCCAGGCAAGAGTGCTACGTAATCGAGTTTCGATACGGTAGGTTCAGGCGGCCAAAGAGCAAAATAGAGTTTGGAGAGGTTGAAAAGTGGACATTCGCAAAGTTGTCGATGGGCAAAGGAAACGTCGGGCGTTCCGAGTGCGCAAGCGAGTTCGAGGAACCGCAGAGCGTCCTCGTCTGTGTGTGTACCGATCTCTCCAGAACTTCGGCTGTCAGGTCATCGATGATGAAGCCGGCAAGACCCTGTGTTCGGTTTCATCCTCCGAAAAGGAGCTTCGAGGCGAAATTGGGTACGGTGGGAACTGTACGGCAGCGGCGAAACTCGGTAAGATTCTCGCCGAGCGAGCGATCAAGGCTGGAGTTAAGTCGGTCTCTTTCGACCGTGGTTCGTATAAATACCATGGACGTGTTGCTGCGTTCGCGGATGCAGCCCGGGAAGCCGGTCTCGAGTTTTAATATTAAGAACAAACCAAGTCGGGAATATTGGAAGCAAGGGTACGATTCGAAACATGTCAAATGAAACCAACCAAGGTGATGCCCAAATCGACCGCGTCTTGAAGATCAAGCGCTGTGCTGCGGTTGTTAAAGGGGGGCGTCGATTCAGTTTCGCGGCTTTGGTGGTTGTCGGAGACGGCAAGGGCAAGGCTGGTTACGGATACGGCAAAGCCAATGAAGTACCACCTAGCGTGGCCAAGGCTCAAAAGGCTGCAGGTCGTGCGATGATTCAAGTTCCGATCATCAACGGGACGATTCCTCACAAGGTATCCGGACGATTCGGTGCAGCACACGTGTTGCTCATGCCAGCAAGCCCTGGTACGGGGATCATCGCTGGCCAAGCTGTTCGTTCCGTTTGCGAGGCTTTGGGAATCCAAGATATTCTCACGAAGAGTTTCCGATCCAATAATCCAACGGTTCTGATCAAAGCAACGTTTGATGCGTTGTCGCAATTGAGAACCAGGGAAGACGTCGAACGCCTACGAGGGGTGAGCCTGTAATGAATTTAGAAGAAGTAAACAACGGCGTGGAAATCAATCGACCACGCAAACGAATTGGTCGCGGGGTTGGTAGCAAGACCGGTAAGACATCGGGTCGGGGTCGTGACGGACATAAGTCCCGTAGCGGTTACAGCCGACACCCAATGTTTAATGGTGGTGATACACCGATTTACATGCGTACTCCGAAGCGTGGTTTTCATAACCGTTTCGCCGAGGATGTAGTGGGTGTGAACGTCGGAGCAATCAATGGTGCATTCGATGACGGCGCAGAAGTTACACCTGCGGACATCCGACACAAGGGAGTCGTTAAGGTTCGTTTTGACGAACTGAAGATTCTCGGCAACGGTGAAGTTACCAAGAAGTTGCACTTGGTCGTCACCCGGATTAGCGAATCTGCGAAGCAGAAGATCGAAGCTGCTGGCGGGTCGGTCAAGATCGTTGCTGCCAAGCGAACGCCGAAGCAACGAGTTGCTGAGCTCAATAAGGGCTAATAGTTCTTTGCTCTAGGCAAGCTAACGAATTGATGAAACAATAGTGGCTGACGGTGCCGAGGTGCCGTCGGCTATTTTTTTGGGCAATGGACACCCATTCGATTGAGGAAAATCGAAAACATGCTTGATAAACTTAAAATCGTGTTTTCAATCCCGGAGTTGCGTCAGAAGATACTCCTGACGTTGTTTCTCCTGGCTGTGTACCGCATCGGTTATCACGTGCGGTTACCAGTCTTGAAGTCGGATCTTGCCGTCACTGGTGAGCTGAAGAACTTTATGGATAAGGTTGCGGTCTTTTCCGCGACGGACTTGCGAAGCCTAACAATCTTCGGATTAGGTTTAGCTCCTTACATCTCTGCTTCTATTATCTTTCAATTGCTCGGTACGGTATGGCGTCCGATCGAAGATCTTCGCAAAGAAGGCTCTGCGGGTCGCAAGAAGATCAACGAGTATACCCGTTATTTGACCGTTTTGATTTGCGTTCTGCAAAGCTGGGTTTACTTAAAGTTCACCATCGGTGGTCAAGACTCCACGGTGTCTTCTCAATTTTTCGGTGCTAACTCCAGCACCTTAGGGTTTGGTTGGCAGTTAACTGCGGTTGCGATCATGACCGCTGGGTCCATGTTTTTGATGTGGCTCGGTGAGCAGATTGACGAATACGGGATTGGCAATGGTATCTCGTTGCTGATTATGGCTGGTATTCTTGCTCAGATGCCTCGTGCATTGTGGGATTTGCGTCAAAACGTTTCGAGTTCGTTGACAGGTAACAACGGTACAACCATTGGCCCAGACGTTCTAGCGGTGTTGGCGGGGTTGTTTATCGCGGTCGTGTTTGGGGTCGTGTTTATCACGATGGCGCAACGACGGATCCAAATGCAGAGTGCGAAGCACGTACGTGGGCGTAGGACGTTTGGAGGAACCAAGCAGTTTCTGCCATTGAAGATCAATCAGTCGGGTGTTATGCCGATCATCTTCGCAAGTAGTTTCCTGATGATTCCTGGAATGATCTTCGGACTTCTCGCAACGTCGTTTGCGGGCGGAGAGGGAATTTGGAGCACGCTATCGAGCTGGTTCCAGCAGGCGTCTTCGATGTTTAATTCCGGATCGTCGTTCACCTACAACGTGTTGTATGTGTTGTTGATTTTCTTCTTCTGTTTCTTCTGGACGTCGATTATGTTCAATCCGACCGAGATGGCACAGAATTTGAAGGACTCCGGAGCGTTTATCCCCGGTTATCGGCCAGGCAAGCGTACTGCTGATTACCTTGAGAAAGTTATGGTACGCATTACGTACGTGGGTGCTGCGTTCCTCGCGTTGATTGCTATCGTACCTACGATTATCACTTCGCAATTCGGCGTGTCTTTCACCGTGGCATCGTTCTACGGTGGTACCGGTTTGCTGATTGCAGTTAGCGTCGCATTCGACTTGATCCAAAAGATCGATAGTCACTTGCTGATGAGGAACTACAAGGGTCTGTTGGAGTCCTAGAATCGTAGAAAGGGCCGCGGGTCATGCTGATCGTGTTCATCGGCCCTCCGGGAGCAGGCAAAGGGACTCAGTGTAGGCGATTGGTCGATTCGCTCAGAATTCCACATCTCTCCACCGGGGAGATGCTGAGAGCGGTGATGGAGCAAGATACAGCTCTCTCGCGATATGTCGCTTCTTACATCAATGCCGGTAAGCTTGCGCCTGATCATCTTGTGATGCGTATTGTATCGCAGCAGTTGAAGAGCCCGCAGTGCGAGCGTGGGGCGTTGTTCGACGGGTTTCCGAGAACGATGGTGCAAGCTCAGATGCTTGACGATTTTCTAGCCGAATTAGGGCGTCCTCTCGATGCCGTATTGGAATTGCGGGTCAATGATGAAGCGTTGATCGAGCGGTTGCTTAAGCGGGCGAAGACAGACGGTCGTGCGGATGACAACGACGCGACGATTCGTGAGCGTTTGCGAGTGTTTCATGAACAGACCAAGCCGTTGGTTCAATACTACGCATCTCAGGGAAAGCTTCGATCTGTGGATGGGATGCAGGCTGAGGATGCTGTTTTCTCGGATATTCGCGGTGCGCTGAAGTTGCCGTAGTGGGGGAAACACGGAAACACAGGAAGACGGAAACACAGAGGCACTGTGGCACAGAGGTTGACAGCCCGTGAGGATGTTTTGTTTTTTGGGGGGCGGGGGCGATGGGCAGAGATTGCTGGGGGGGTGTGCAATTAGCGGGGGTTGCGAGGTTCTCGTTGGGGGAGAATTGGTGTTAGTTCCTTGACGAAGTCTTGCGCGTCGCGAAAGCTCCGATAGACGCTTGCGAATCGGACAAACGCGACTTCGTCGAAGTCTCTCAGGCGTTCCATGCAGATATTACCGATGTCTTCGGAGGTTACCTCTCGCTCGTAGTTATCGAGCACATGGGCTTCGATCTCGATTGCCATTTGCTGGATATCCTCGGGTTTAATTTTGCGTTTCCAGCAAGCTTGAGCAAGTCCCCGCTCGATCTTTGCGCGACTGAAGTCTTGGCAGGTTCCATCGCGTTTACGGACTTGCAGGAGTCCTTCGACTCGTTCGTAGGTAGTAAAGCGGCGTTTGCAATGGTTGCAGGATCTACGGCGACGAATAGCGCGACCGTCTTCCACGTTTCGCGAATCGCGTACTCCGTCGTTATCGTTTCCGCAAAAAGGGCATCGCATGAGTATCTTCCTGTATCCTTCAGGTAATCCGTAGTCGTCAGCAATTCCGTCGACGTTGATGATTGTCGCAGACTTTCGGGTGGAATCAAGTTCATGTCTCGACCCTGTGCGAGGTTGCTTTGATGGCTATCATACTATTGGTTTGGGCGGGAGCGGTCGATTGTATGCTAAAACCTTCTGTTTCCTCCTGAAATCGCATTTGTCATCACAATGAAACTCGTTTCATAACCAGAGTTAGCCACCAAAATGGATGCAGTAAACGACGCAGCGGTAACCCCAACAAAGTCATCGGCGACGGCCTATCGGTACCTCGTCTACGCAGCACTTTTTATGCTTGTCGGGATAAGCATCCTGATTTTTATTGGTCGGGAACGCAATAAGCTTCTTGGGCAGAAGGTTGGGGAATTGGATCTAAAGCCTCTTTTGAATACATCGGAAGGGGCGAGCGAGAGGATGTCGCGAGCTGAGTATAAGCTTGTGCATTTTTGGGGGACGTGGTGTCCACCTTGTGTTTCGGAGTATCCGGAGATTATCAAGTTACAGAAGCAGTACAAGGACGATTCGAGGCTGGCGATCATCAGTGTTTCGTGTGGTCAGACTGTTCCAGAGAACCTGGAGGAATTGGAGTTCGACACGAAGTATTATTTGCAGGGAGTTGGCGGGGATGCGCCTGTGTACTGCGATCCGGTAATGTACTCGAGGGTGCAGCTAGCGAATTTGATGGGGCGGCAGGGGTTCCTGTATCCGATGACGATGTTGCTCGACAAGGACATGAAGATCGTCGATAGCTGGATAGGAGCTACTCGACCAGGAGAATTGGCTAAGTCGATCGATCGACTGTGGGCTTCGAAGAAGTAGTTTTGGAGTGAGCCAGGTGTGGATTTGTTTCTAGTGATTGCAGTAACAGATATTTTCGAAACATGCGGGATCAATCGATGAGATCGACCGAGCCATTGATTGGCATTACGATGGGAGATCCAACTGGGATTGGGCCTGAGGTGATTGCCGGTGCGCTTGGGGACCGGTCGGCTAGGCTTGATTACAGTCCTGTTGTGATCGGTCGTGCAGCGATCATGCAGCGTGCTGCGGACATGCGAGCGTTGAGGCTTCAATTTCAAGGTTGTGCGAATTGGGCTCAGGTCGCTGAGTTGTTAAGTTCGTTACCAGAGACTTTGGGAACCGATCCGGTTACTGTGCCTTGTTTAGAAGCAGCGAGCCGTGAGTCGCAAGATGCGCGTGATGGCTGCATCGATGCGAGGGGCGGTCAAGCCGCTTATGATTGTTTGGTACAAGCGGCAGAGTTATGCAATAGCGGCAAGATAGCAGCGATGGTAACAGCTCCGCTTCAGAAGAAAGCGATGGAGCTTGCGGGGCATCATTGGCCTGGGCATACCGAGTTACTCGCTCACTTATGCTCAGTGGACTCGACTGCCATGATGTTGTACTTGCCTCCGGGTAAGCCCAACCACGGGGGGCCTTATGGACTGGGAGTCATTCACGTTACGTTGCACATGGCGTTGCGGGAGGTTTTCGAGCATATCACCGAAGAGAGCATCATTAGGACCATTGAATTGACCCATATTTATTTCTCAAGGTTGCTTGCTCGCAGTCGAGGAAAGTTCGTGGGGGAAGGTGGACTGAGCGATGGAGGTAGGCCTCGCATTGCAGTCACGGCACTGAATCCACATGCCGGGGAGTCAGGGCGGTTTGGACGCGAAGAGATCGACATCATCGCTCCTGCAGTGCATAAAGCCCAATCGCGAGGGATTGATGCGACGGGACCTTGGGCGACCGATACCCTCATGCCTCGAGCGGCCCGAGGTGAATTCGATGCGGTGGTTGCGATGTATCATGACCAAGGGCACATCGCATTGAAGCTTCTCGATATGTTCGAAGCTGTCAATATTACGCTTGGCTTGCCAATCGTGAGGACCAGCGTCGCGCACGGTACAGCCCATGACATCGCTTGGAAAGGGATCGCTGAGTTTGGGGGAATGAGTCAAGCGATTGCGGCGGCGGTCAAACTGTGCGGCACATAGACAAGACTTCGAGCCCTTTTCGCATGTAGGATTCGATCTCAGCCGCTTGAAGTTTCGTATCCCAGTTCACAAGCACCAGCGTATCTTCGTGAAACCCGATTTCCATGGGGGGGATCGAAGCGAGTTTTGAAAGGACGGTTGACTTAAGAAACGCCCGGATTGACTCTTCTGACTTTCCTCGCACCATAAACTTTTGATTGAATTCTGGAACATCGGGAAATTCGATGTAGGTAGCCCCCATCAGTTTGGATAGGGACGAGAGGAACCGACGAGGAACAATGGAGACTGACGGAGCGTTGATGCGTCGGTCTTGAACCATGGTTATCACTGCGTTTTTGGTCGAGTTGTTTTTGCCCGATTGACTTGTGAAGCGTTGTTCAAAGACACAGATGCGAGTGGTATCGGTTTCGGCGACAACGACAAAACGTGTGGTGCTTGCAGCCCCTTTCTTGGCGACATCAAACCAGAAGAGCTTTTCTGCATCGTTTCTGGGAAGGGAGTAGAAGGCTTCTAAGCCTTTTACGGTCGCCCAGGACTTGATGCTCTCGAATCGCTTTGCGTCCCAAGCCTTAGCAAAGACTTGGGACAGTAATACGGCAGAGATGATGATAAGGACAATGACGATTTGCATTGAGTTTCACCGAGCCTCACCCAGGTTACTTAGCGACCGGAGAGTAGTTCAGCCACTTTCGTTTCGATGGCTTTTCCGCGTACGTGAAGTGCGGCAACATTTCCATCGCGTCCGATCAGGAGCGTGAAGGGAATCGCGGAAATAGCTAGGTCTTGGGCAAGGGGAGTGTTCATACCGGACTTGGTAGGATCTCCGCTGACGAAGACACTCCAAGGTGTCTGTTGTTGTGCGAGGAATGCATCGAGGTCAGAGCGAAGATCATCGAGGTTGATTGCAACGACTTCGAATCCCTCGGCATGTTTTTCGTCGTAGACCTTTTTGATGTTTGGAATTTCTTGGATGCATGGACCGCACCAAGTAGCCCAGAAGTCCACGAGAACGACTTTTCCTTCGTACTTTGATTTGTCGAAGGGTTTGCCTTGGGTGTCGACGAGTGCGGACAAGTCGAGGGGCTTGCCGATAGCTTGTGACCTGACTTGAAAGCCTTTGATAGGAAGTTCAAGTTGTTCTTTGAGTTCTGGGGTTTTGGTTGATTCGAGTTGAGTTGCCGCGATATCGATTAGACTTTTCGCGACTTCGAGGTTTCCAGAGTATTCGAACTGCGTTGCGCATTGGCCGAGAGCTAAGGCGGTCCAAGGTGAAGGGATCTTTTCCATCAGGCTCTTGGCGCTTGCGGTTAGTGCGGCAGGATCGGCCGCCATGGCTTGCCGCGTATCGAGGATTTTCAGGTAATTCTCGAAGTCAGGAAGGCGTTGCATTTTCATTTGCCAAGCATTCATGCCGAGGTTCGGGTTTGGTACGTCTCGGTATTTGGCTTCTACAGCGTTGACGAGTTCATCGCAAGCGGCGGCGCTGGGGTTTTTCGCCGAAGCATTAGGGTCCGTCGTGTTTGCATCGGCAGCAGCGCTAGGATCAGCAGCATTGTTTGCGGAAGCAGCATCTAGGGCTTTGGCGGCTTGTGCGATGGCCATAAAGAGCGATGGGTCGTTCGGATCTGCTTTTTCGAGCAAACCCTTTGCGAGTCCTAGGACTTGATCGACGCTGGCAGCTTGATTCTGGAAGTCGATGACGGTGGTCATGAGTTGCAAGCGGTTAGCGAGTGCGGCGACCCGTACATCTTCATTCTCGCTGAGTTGTTTGGAAAGGCTTCTGAGTTCATCGGCCGATGGGACATCTTTGAAAGCCGCCATCTGCGCGAGTGCTTCGAGTTTTCCGATCCATCCTTTTGCCGTTTGGTCGGGGGTGCTAGCGATGTTTCGCAAGTTCTCTGCGGCGGATTGTTTCATCCGGGCTAGGTCCATTCCGCGACTGATGACGACATCTGTGTTTACTAGTCGTTGACCTGCATCGGTTTGAAGTTCGCGCATGGCACGATCGATGCTACCGAGAAAGGCCAGGATCGCTTCTGGTTTGTCGGATTCGACCATTTTAAGGGTCATATAGCTCTTCTGAGCCAATGCCGGATCGGCTTGTCCAGGAACGAAGGATGGGAGCGAGGGGGCTTTGCCTGCAGGATTATCCGTTGAGGCTGGATCGTTTTTCGCGGTCGACGCTGCGGGTGACGGGTTTCCGGAGGGGGCTTTTGTTGGGGATGCGGTATCCGCTGGGCGAAAACCACTATTCTCGGCGCTGATTTCCTTGGCAGGTTTCTCGGAGTTGCAGCCGCCAGTGGCAAGCAGGCTTGATGCGATTGCAGTTCCCAGTGCAGCTCTTTGAGCTGAGGATTTCAAACTTAGTTGTAGCGAGTGGATCAAGTTGGCTCGAAATGTGGCTTTCACTGTGAGGTCTTCTCCGCGATATTCTCAGAAAAACTAACGAACTCCAGACGCTGTGTAGCTTGCACTACTCCCCCCTGCTAGGCAATACTGCTTGACCGTTTTTCCCCCCCGCCTCGCCGAGTTTTTCGTAGAAAGACTCCCACGAGCATCCTTGAAAGGCCGTGAAGATGACCCATTTAACCAACGAACTGATTTCTGCTCCACTTGCTCACCGAGCGATCCCTAGTGTGGGATTAGGATTTTGGAAGATTCCTAAGGAGAGTACGAGCCAGATGGCGATCGATGCTGTTGCAGCGGGTTATCGGCATTTGGATTGTGCGTCGGATTATGGCAATGAGCCGCAAGTCGGGGAGGGGATTGAGCGGGTTCTGAAGGATCGGTTGTGTGTTCGCGAAGACCTTTGGATTACAAGTAAGCTGTGGAATACTTATCATCGAGCGTCGCACGTGCGAGCCGCTTGTGAGCGGACTCTAAAAGACTTGCGAGTCGATTACCTCGATCTTTACTTGATCCACTTTCCGATCGCCTTGGCGTATGTTCCTTTCGAGCATCGTTATCCAGCGGGTTGGTTTTTCGATCCTGAATCGAAGCCTGCGAAGATGATTCCCGATGCTGTTCCGATTGCAGAGACGTGGGGTGCCATGGAGCGATTGGTCGAGGCGGGTTTGGTCAAGAGTATCGGCGTAAGCAATTTCGGTGTTTCGCTTATTCGGGACTTGCTATCAACTGCATCGATTCGACCTTCTGTGTTACAGATCGAATCGCATCCCTATTTGGTACAGCCCAAGTTGATTCGTTATGCTCACCAAGAGTCCATCGCTGTTACTGCTTTCTCGCCTCTGGGGGCACCTTCGTATGTACCATTGGGAATGGCAAAGGAGAGTGAATCGGTTTTGGTTCATCCGAGTGTTGTTGAGATTGCAAGGCAGGTTGGACGGTCTGCAGCGCAAGTGGTCTTACGGTGGGGTGTCCAACGTGGAACGGCGGTGATCCCGAAGACGCAAAAAGTAGAGCGACTTCGAGAGAACCTCCAGGTTTTTGATTTCGCACTTACCGAGGATCAGATGAATACGATTTCAGGGCTTGATCGCGGGCAACGATTCAATGATCCAGGAGCGTTTTGCGAGCAAGCTTTCGGATGTTATTTCCCGATATACGAATAGAAGTTCGCAATTGAATCTGTTGGCTCGTACTCGTACTCAATGAAATGGTACTCGTACTCGAAGAAAGCAATAGGACTCCGGGACTTCGAGTACGAGTACGATTACGAGTACCGCGATGCTGAGTACGAGATATCAAAGCAATGACCCACAAAGTTACCGGATGAACCCTGCGCTGCTTAGGCGACAATATCGACAATTTAAGAACGTACTTTTGTTCGCTCAGCCGCATCGAAAATGAGTTGTAACTTCCCAATTGCGAGATCCTCTGAGGCTACGCTTGCTGATTTGAAATTAATTTGACACGTAGGTGTCATTCAATAAGAAGCGGAGGTCGCCAGCCCTATCGGTGGCGATCTCGCTTGAATGGCCTGCAAAACGCTTGACCTATTAGAAACTATCGTTGTCGGATGTAGGCAAGCAGATCGAGGATATCCTCGTGCGTCAGGGTGTTAAGCAAGCCTTCGGGCATCAACGAGGTCCGAGACGGCACTGATTTCTCTAAATCATTAAGTTGGAATCGTACTTCACTACCTCCTGGGTCGTTGGGATTCGTTGCCACCATGACTGTATCACCGGCCATGTTCACTGTACGACCGGTAAAGGTCTCTCCGTCTTTGAGCATGTAAACTTGCAAACCGTATTGTTCATTGATCACTTTGTTCGGATTCAAAATGTTCTCAAGCAAATCCAAGGCGCTATAGCGTCCTGATGCATTGGTTAGATCTGGCCCACCGAGTCCCCCTTCCCCTTGAAAGCTATGGCAAGCAATGCAAGAAGTCAGCGAGAAAAGCGCTTTGCCGTTCTCAAGATTGCGAGGTTCAGAGAGTTGACGATCAAGCGTTGGTGTTAAGTCATCGAGAGTCCAATTGCGTAAAAACGGGCGGTCGATCTTGGGGATCAGAGCAGTAGGTTGTTTAGAACGCTCGAGGAGTTCAGAGAACTTGATTCTTTCGTTCTCATCGAGCAGCTGCGTTGCGAGATGGAGCATTTGGTCTCTGCGCGCTCGAGCGGTGAATCCACCTTTCCAATGAGGAACTCGATCGACGACGAGTCGAAGGAATCGTTCACGAAGCTCGGGTGTCCAAGCACTTTTCAGACCCTCGGCGGTCAAAGCCTGAACATAATGGACTTGTTCTT
>CAIJIZ010000023.1 GCA_903820735.1 uncultured Pirellula sp. | reverse complement strand
GCAGTCAAATCACCGCAGCTTGTGCATCGCGAAAGATCGAATTGGTAATCGCCAAGCCCCAATGGTGTACCGATAATGCAGTCATGGGAGCTTTGGCTTGGGAGAAAATCCGACGCGGGCAATTCGACACCCTTGAGCTCGATGCGCAGCCTGGTTTAGTCCGACCAGAAATATCCCGACCGAAGGGTAAGCCACAGGGGTAATTACTGGATCGTTGTTGCGGGATGGATGCAAGAAAAAGTGTTCCTGGAAATCCGAAAGTTAGTCGATTGGGTCAGGAATAGAGTACACTGGAGTTAAGAGACACGCCCTGAGTCATTGGCGGTTCGTTTCCTCCGACGATCGCCCCTCCTTTGACGGTCTTCCTTCCAGGTTCTCCCTCCCTTCCCAGTTTCCCCTCAACTAACCTTTCGTTGAACGCAGCGTGTTGTTCAGCGAAGACATTTCTGCCAGCGCGTTGCAGTTGGATTGAATTGAGAGCATCATGAGCGTTACAGCACCACCCCCTAGTTCTGAAGATATTGAACAAGCTAAAGCCTTGCGGGAGTCTTTCAGCAAGATCAAGGAGCAGGTATCGCGGGTAATTGTTGGGCAGGATAGTACGATTGAGCAATTGCTCATTGCGATGTTAGCCGGCGGGCATTGTTTGCTTGAGGGTGTACCGGGTTTGGCAAAGACGTTGATGGTGCGATCTTTAGCCCAGGCGATGGATTTAGATTTTCATCGGATACAGTTCACTCCTGATTTGATGCCTGCAGACATCACCGGTACCGACATCATTCAGCAGTCGGAGTCGGGTGCTAGGCAGATGAGTTTTGTGAAGGGCCCTGTCTTTACACAGATATTGTTGGCTGACGAGATCAACCGGACGCCGCCGAAGACACAAGCGGCGCTTCTTGAGGCGATGCAGGAGCATGCGGTAACGGTTGGTGGAAAAACCTACAAGCTCTCCGAGCCATTTTTTGTGTTAGCTACACAAAACCCGATCGAGCAGGAGGGGACTTACCCGTTACCCGAAGCGCAGCGAGATCGGTTTTTGTTTCAGACGTTGGTGGATTACCCAACTAGGGATCAGGAGGGTGATATTATTGAGCGGACGACAGGAAGTTCGTCGGGAACGATTGCACCTGTGATTACGGGGCCGGAGATTATCGAGTATCAGAGGATTGTTCGCATTGTACCGTTGCCGCCGCATGTCAAGGAGTACGTCTTGGATCTGGTTCGATCGTTGCGTCCCAAGGAATCGGCGGCGCCGAAGTGGGTAGCACCATGGGTTCAATGGGGGCCGGGCCCGCGAGCTTGCCAACAGATAGTCGTGGCGAGCAAAGCGAGGGCATTGTTGCAAGGTCGGTTGCACGTGACGACTGGAGATATCGACGCATTGGCGGCGCCGGTACTAAGGCATCGCATTGTCCCGACGTTTGCTGCACAGGCCGAAGGGATTGATGCCGATGCGATTGTTGCGCGGTTGCTTGCGGAACTACCGAAACCGCAGGGGAACTCGGCTGGCTTGTAAGCAGAAACTCGAAGATGATTTTGCGTATCCAATCTTATTTGATTGCGTATAATCAGTTGTTCGGAATTTTACACATCAAGCTTTAACAACCTAAAAAACAACATGACATCACGAACCTCCCAAGGGAGGCCGGCGCCCGAGCTGCTGGCACCTGCGGGAAACTGGGAGTGCGTCCATGCAGCCGTCGAGAACGGCGCGGATGCGATTTATTTTGGTCTCGAGAGTGGTTTTAACGCTCGTGCCAGGGCCGTTAATTTTTCATTGGACGATCTGCCTCGTCTGATGGCACATTTGCACAGGCGTGGGGTTTCTGGATTTGTAACCCTCAATACGCTGATCTTCACCGATGAGTTAAGGACTTTCGAGCAGCACGTGAGGGAGCTTGCGGCCGCCGGGGTCGATGCGGTCCTTGTTCAAGATTTGGGGGCTGTGCGGTTGATTCATGAGATATGTCCCGAATTGAGCGTGCATGCGAGTACTCAGATGACCATGACCTCCGCGGAAACCATAGCTGCCATTGAAAGTTTGGGAATTGACCGGGTTGTTTTGGGTCGTGAGTGTTCACTGGATGAGATTCGCAAGATCACCTCAGCGACAGCCATGCCGGTAGAGACTTTCGTTCACGGAGCGTTGTGTGTGGCTTATTCGGGCCAGTGCCTTACCAGTGAGTCTCTCGGGGGGCGTTCTGCGAACCGGGGGCAGTGTGCGCAAGCTTGTCGGTTAGATTATCAGTTGATCAGCGACGGCAAAGACATCGATCTAGGTGATGTGAAGTATCTGCTATCTCCGCAGGACTTGGCAGCCTATGAGTGCATCCCTGACTTGATCGATGCTGGGGTTGCGTCATTGAAGATTGAAGGAAGGTTGAAGTCACCGGAATACGTCGCAAACATCGTTCATCATTATCGCCAAGCGATCGATGCCGCGATGCTCGGAGAGCGCAAACGTTTCACGGTTGAAACTCAGCGCGAGATGGAGTTGAGTT
>CAIJIZ010000022.1 GCA_903820735.1 uncultured Pirellula sp. | reverse complement strand
TGTTGTTATCCCCTCTGATAGCACCGCCCATACCACTCTGTCTCCCCTCGCCCCGCTTCGGGGAGAGGGGCCGGGGGTGAGGGGTTATCGTGAGGCGAAGGACTCAAATCCGCGGGCAAAACCCATCATCTTGGAATCTTCAGCAAGGATCCACTATCGCCTATATCGGTTTTCCCTCGGATCCCTCCTCCGCGTCTCCGCGTCTCCGCGTGAAACATTCCATCAGCAGGCGGGAGACCAGAGGAAGGAGGCGACCGGTCAACCCATCCACGGAACAATCAGGACATAGGTGGCGCAAGTGGGTCAGGACATGGGTGGCGCGGTTCCTCTCAAATCGTTGACTCACGATGAATCAAACGGTGGGATCTGGTAAGAACATGCTTCTAGTAATCCAGCATGAGCGTAGCGAATGCTGGATTACTAGAAGCGGCCGCCCACGCCAGGCTTGGCTGTGGTGGTTTGCCGTTGCTATTCATCGTGATGATCCTTCGAGTCGCATGACCATCTTTGGTCCTGAAGAGCTTTTTCGCTATTGGGCCGCAGTCGATTTTCCTTTTATATCGTCTCGTACCGTTGCTTGGAACTTCTCCGTTTTCAAGTCAACCTCGCCCAACCTCAAGCGACTGAACCAAAGTCCGTAGCGATCATTGGATTCGAGCTTGAGTCCGACATGCCAGCCTTTTAGTGCCACAGACACATTGACTCTGACATTCTCGATTCTGATCGACCCGCCGGTCGTTACCATTCGCTTAAGGTAGTCGATTGGATAGTCGAGTTCGATTTGGGTTGCGTCGAAGCGCCGTGTGGATTGCGTGTATAAATCTGCGGGGACTTGCATGGCAATCGCCTCGTGGGGACGTTCGTGATTGTAGGTGTTTCTCCATACATCTAGGGCACTTTGTTGTGTTGTAAAGTCGGATGCGGATCTCTTTTCAACTTCCAATGCGATATCACGGTGCATCCTTTCGTGTGATCCATTTTGGTCTGGCCGGGCTGGTGGAATGCGGTCCAAATCAATTCCTAAAGCCAACCACCAAGCGGATAATCTGCTAAGGCCCATCGGGGAGTTGGATGCCGCAAACGGACTGCCATTGTCGCTGCGAATGACTTCAGGTAGTCCGAACTTCGAGAATACGTTTTCAAAAGCCGACTTTACGGAATCACTCTTGCTATCAGGCAGCGATTGCGTGCATAGAACGAAGCGACTGTACAGATCCCGAATCGTCAAGGGTTCGAATCGATTGTTGTCCCTCGTACGCCACCATCCCTTGAAATCGACGGTCCACACATGGTTCGGTCTCTTCGCTTCTATCCGATTGGTAATTCGTCCGGATTCGTTGCTAGGCTTGCGTGTCTTTCGCTCAACGAGTCCTGCGTTATCCAATACTCTTTTGAAAGTACTATCTGATGGCAGTTCGCAATCAGGATAGGATCTCGCAAAAACCATTCGTATTTTCCGAGGCCCCCAGCTGGGATGCGCCAACTTGAGCTTTACGATCTTGCATACGCTGTTTTCGCTAAGTTGTTGGGGGCTCGCGTCAGGCCGCCTAGACTGGTCGTTTAGCCCTGTTAACCCCTGTTCGAGGAACCGTTCTTTCCACTTGTAACCTGTTTTTCGACTGATGCCGAACTCCTTGCATAATTCGTTAAATGCTACTTTTGCCTCGAAAACACGAAGAACAAATTCGGTTCTAACGTTCATAACACTGGTTTCTTTCCATGGCATCACAAAGTCTCCTTGGACTTTGTGTTTACCCTAAAGTGTTACCCATGTCCTGAACCTGAAGCGCCACCCATGTCCTGAACCTATACCGGAATCTGCACGACCGCGCAACGCTTTCCACCGGGTTCATCCCGGTGGGAGCAACAACTGGCAGCTACGCGATTCGCTACGCTCAAGGCGAGCCTTTCGCTTGGGGCTTTGCCCCAAGCGGGATGAGGGGAGGGGGGCGCGATGGGTAGCTGCCAGTCATGGCTCCACCGGCACAAGGCCGGCGGAGGCCCAGAAGAGCCGTAAGGGTTAAGCTTTAAGGTGTTAGGCAGAGCTGAAATGCGCACGACCGCGCATCGCTTTCCACCGGGTTCATCCCGGTGGGAGCAACAACTGGCAGCTACGCCTCGCCGCTCCGCTCCTCAATTGCTTCGCTTGGGGCTTTGCCCCAAGCGGGATGAGTGGAGGGGGACGCGATGGGTAGCTGCCAGTCATGGCTCCACCGGCACAAGGCCGGCGGAGGCCCAGAAGAGCCGTAAGGTTTAAGCTATAAGGTGTTAGGCAGAGCTGAAATCCGAGAGACCGCGCATCGCTGTCCACCGGGCTTATCCCGGAACAGCAGCTAGTAGCTAGTGGCTAGTCAAAAAACAAATGGCCCAGGCTCTTCCTGGCCTCCATTCTGCATTTTTCATTCTCCATTTTTCATTCCTCATTTTCACAAGAACCAAGAACGAAGAACGAAGAACCAAGAACCTAATTCGCTTTCCACCGGGTTTATCCCGGTGGGAGCAACAACTGGCAGCTACCCGAATCGGCTAATGATTAATCTCGCCCTGCTCGCGAGAGCGGTTGGCAATCAGCATCGCAATCAACGCCAGAAT